>DYHC01000006.1:12505-17941 GCA_020724325.1 Melioribacter roseus | reverse complement strand
GTTTAACGGGAATGCCGGTGATTCAAAAAATCTATTAACAAAACTTTATCAGCCTGCGCACGAGGTTGCAAGAGATTACAAAGAAAAAGGTATTGGCTGGATTGTGGTTGGCGATGAAAATTACGGCGAAGGCTCATCCCGCGAACATGCAGCAATGGAACCAAGGTTCTTAGGCGGTAAAGCAATTATCACTAAATCATTTGCTCGAATTCACGAAACTAACCTAAAGAAACAGGGAATGCTTCCATTAACATTTGCTGATCCTAATGATTACGATAAGATTAAGGAAGACGACAAATTTGATTTGATTGGATTAAAAGAATTTGCACCGGGCAAACAACTTATGCTTGTTGTTAAACATAGTGATGGCTCAACTGATGAAATATGGCTTAATCATTCTTTCAACTCAGGTCAGATTGAATGGTTTAAGTCTGGATGTGCATTAAATCTTATTGCCGCCGGTATGAAAAGGAAGGATGGAAAGAAGGAAGGAAGGAAGGAAGGAAGGAAAGATTATTAAGAAAAAGGATGTTAAGAAAAGTTTAAAAACCAAGAAGAAAGCTGCGGCTAAAAAGGTAGCTAGGAAAGCGATTCGAAAACCGGCGAAAAAAACTTTTAAGAAGCTGATTAAGAAAAAATAAGGGAGATGTTACTTGATCGGAATTTAATCTCTCTTCCAGATTATTTTATCGCCCTCTTTAATTCCGTGCTTATCGGTATATCCGCTGTTAACTTCTACAACGTAAAGAGACGGCTTTCCAGACGGCAAAGATTTTTCTGAATAGGGTACGGTGTTTTTGTAAATCTTTACTATTTCGTTCTGTGCATTTACATAAATTATATCGAGCGGAATAATTGTGTTTTTCATCCAGAATGCCTGTAAAGTTTCGAGTGGAAAGATGAACAGCATTCCGTTATCTTCCTTCAAGCTTCGGCGCATCATCAATCCTAATTCTCTCTGCTGATCATCATCTGCAATTTCAATATCAATTTTGGAAATGGTATTGCCATTGTTAGTAGTAAACACTAATTCCCCTTCCTTATGGAAAGCGTAAGTTATTTTGTTTTTCATAGCACGCTCTAAATCACTATCTGATGCTGCTGGCTTTTTTAGTATGAAGTTTGAGAGTACAAAATAGATTACAAATCCAGCAAGAATTACTACAACTGTAATCTGAACAAACAGATTTTTTTTAACGGGTTTTTTCCCTTTTGCTTTTTGTTTAGGCATATAACCATTTTAAATTTGTTCTGCGAAAATATTTTTTTTAATCATATCATTTATATCAAAGTATTCAACTTCAGTACTTTGCAAAAGTTTCATAGCCAATTTAACCCAAATTTTTCATTAGAAAAATTTGGATTTAACAAATTTTTACATCGATAAAATTTAGAACTTAACTTCTACTTCCATTCCATCCAAAACATACAATAGTCTAAGCGCATTATACTTTGTAATATCTTTAATGATGCTAAATAAATTCTTTCCGGGTTTCACTTCCATTTCCAAAATTATTTCAGAATTAACATTTTCTACACCTATCAATTTAATGCCCTGGTTGACTGCAGAGTGGATTAGGAGAGTAAAATTATTCTCTTCATTCTTAACCAAAACCGGATTTGTTTTCCAGGGTGAAACAAGAATTGACCTTAGTTGATCCGATTGAACATGAACCACATTGGAGGATTCTATACTTTCATTCCACAACTTACTTATAGAATTAATTGTAAAGTAATAATTTATTCTATCAGGTCTATCAATTGAAAGTGAGTAAGAGGTTTGCTGTGCAGGAATTACATCTATCATATAATCCGGAAGAAGTTCTGCAGCAGGATGAGGCAAGCTGTAGATTCCATAATAAGCAATACTATCTTTCGATTGTTTTTCTGCAATCTTCCACTTAAAACTATAATGACCTTTACCTGAATCTGAAACAATTACTTGCAGATTTGAAGGAGGGGCGGGGTAAGTACCTCCCAGCCAGCTCATTAATGAAGGTAAAACTTTATTCGGGAAGTTTTCGAAATTATAATCCGCAATACTTGAATACCTAAAGAATGCCACTCCATCTGCGTTTATTACTCGTGAGTATTTAATCATTTCTTCAATATCCGGTTTTACATTTTCTTTATAAGCACCTATTCCAAGAATAATTTGTCTTCCATAGGAATTTTCCACCCATTCTTTTGCAATAAGATCAAACCGTGTATTTTCCGAAAGCGACCAGTAAATTTGCGGAGCTGCATAATCGAGCAGTCCACGCCGCAGCCACTCGCGCGAATCTTGATAGATTTCCGAATATCCTTCCCATCCATACATTTCACTCTGATTTTTAAATACTCCAATTGGTGCAGCTCCAACTTTTACAAACGGTTTTTTAGTTTTCACTTTTTTGTTTATTAATTCTACAAGAGATGTGATATTACTTCTCCTCCATTCATCCAAAGGAATTCCATTCCCGTAAACATTATAAGAGAACGAATCATCAAAATTTTTTCCGGGATATCTTATAAAATCCAGGTGAACTCCATCCAAATCATAGTCTTCAACCATTTCTTCAATTATACTTGCAATATATTCTCTAACTTCAGGTAAGCCTGGGTCAAGCCAATAAGATTTAACACCGTCGCGAAAATCTTCTACAACCCATTCCGGTTTTCTATGAATAATATGCCCTGGATTATTTAATGTAGTTGTTTCGTTTCCTGTGAAGCAGCGGACCGTATTAACCCACGCATGAATTTCCAAACCGTGTTTACGAGCTTCTTCAATTGCAAATTTTAGCGGTTCATACGTTGCACTACCGCCAACTTTTCCGGTAATGTATGGAGAGAGCGCTTCGAACGAAGAGTTAAACATTACCGTTCCATTACTTCTAACCTGAAAATAAACCGTGTTTAGATTTTTCTCTTTTATGTTATCGAAAATTTTTACAAGAGCTTGTTTCTGTTTTTTCTGATCGTAAGTTAGAGGCGGCCAATCCAGCCGGTAATTTGTTGCAACCCAAACTGCTCTTGTTTCACGATCGATTTGTGCGTGAATGGTTAAGCTGTGAAAAACCATGGCTAAGACTAAACTAATAATCATTATTACGTTCGTTTGTAGGAAATTAATAAAAACTTTTGGTGAAGTGAACAAGACAATTTTCATAATCTTAATCTACAATAAAATGATTTAGTCCTTCATTAATAGAATCGAGCACCAAATGTTTTGATGCTTCAACGTCAATTAAAATATTCCCCGCTTCTTTTAGCAGAACAAATTTCAATTTATTATTAGCAGCTTTTTTGTCGCGCTTCATAATCTCATATATCTTAACTGGATAAAAGAATGGAAGTCTTATCTTTTCCTTTGCTAACAGAAATAATGATAAATATTCCTTGAACAGTTTTTCATTAAGTATACCAAGTTTTTTTGACAAATAGAGAGAACAGGTTAAGCCAATAATTACCGACTGCCCGTGTTTAATTGTATGTCCGCGTTCAACTTCAATAGCATGGGCAAAAGTATGCCCGAGGTTTAGTACTTTTCGTAAGCCGTTTAATTCTTTTTCATCCTTTTCAACAATACCGGACTTAAATTTAATACATGTATCAATGGAATCGAGAAGAAGCTTTTTATCCAGCTTAAGGGATTTTGATAAGCTTTTTTTAATTTCTTTAAGAAATCCATTTCCAATCAGCAGCGAGTATTTAATTACTTCGCCCAAACCGCAGATAAATTCTTCTTCGGGTAATGTTTTTAGAAAGTCAGTATCAATAAGAACAAAATCCGGCTGGTAAAACGTTCCGATAATATTTTTTGTGGATTCAAAATTAATTCCAGTTTTGCCGCCAATTGAGCTATCTACCATAGCAAGTAAAGTTGTGGGAACATGAATAATATTAACTCCCCGGCTAAAAGTTGAGGCTGCAAATCCCGCAATATCTCCCGTAATTCCGCCGCCTATCGCTACAATTAGTGTATCTCTGCCAAATCCGTTTTCTATTAGCGCTGAGTAAATATCATTCAATTGAGTGTGAGATTTATTTATTTCGCTGGGGTTAATACTATAAAGGCAGACTTTTACGTTAAGCCTGGAGATAAAAGAATCAATTTTTTCATTGTGATATTTATAAACATTTTGATCAATAATTATGAACGTATTCTGTTTAAGATCGTGTTTAGCAATAAGCAAATTTAATTTTTGAAATAATCCGCTTTCATAGTATACCGGATAAAGTTTGCTTGAAGTTTTTATTTCAAATTTTTTCATTGAATAGTCCTATAATTTTTTTTGCAATTTTATCAACTGTAATTCCTATTGGATTAATATCGGTATTAATTGAGAGGTCTGCCTTTTCATAAAAGACGCTTCGTTTTTCGAGCAGCTCTTTAATCCTGTTAATAAAATCTTCTTGAGGGTTTTCAGCCAGAACCAGGTCTCTGAATAACGGGCGGTCAATTTTATTTTTTAGTCTTCTATACAAATTCCCGGGAGATACTTTCAGATAGATTATTTTGCCCGTCGCTTTCATCAAATCATAATTATTTTTACATATTATAGTTCCTCCGCCTAAAGAAATAATAATGTTATTCTTAGCAGAAAGGTTTTTTAAAATTTTACTTTCAACATGGCGGAAATATTCTTCCCCTTTCTTTTCAAAAATTTCTATTACTGTAAGATTCTCTTCCTTTTCAATTTCCCTATCAAGGTCATAAAAATCCAATCCGAGGACGTTTGCAAGAATTGGTCCTAATGTACTCTTTCCGCTCGTCATAAATCCAGTTAAGTATATTCTTTTATCGGGCATCGTTAACCGTGCTCTACTTTTCAATCTAAAATATAATTAATAAAATAATTACGTGTGAAGAATTGTGAAGATGAACAACCTGAAGGTCATGAGAAAACAAATGACAACTCTTTGCATTCAAGGTTTAGGTTCAACTCTCAGTATAAATCGGGTTCGAAATGTTATTTCGAATCCCGCAAGGCGGGATGAGAAATGACATACGATTTCCTTCAAGGATCTCGTAGGGTAATTTCTTAAATATTTATTGCCAATCCTATAGTAAATGTTACACCGTCAATATTTACTTTGGAAGAAAAATCGCTGTTAGAAAGTAAGTATCTTTTTTCGCCGTAGTTAACAGCAGGAGCGGAATACCGGCTGAAGAGAGTCAATTCCGGATCTCTAAAGCGCATCTGCCCTCTTATAGAAATTAATTCATTTAAAAGATAATCCATCCCTACAGCAACATTAATTCCGTAACCAATTTTACTTCCGTTATCAACAAATTCAATATCGCCGAATTCGCGCAGATGTTTACCAAAGTATAAACCTCCACCGCCTCCCATAAAGAATTTGAACTTTTCTGTAGAGAACGGAAGTTCGTAATATATGTTCAGTTCTACCGGTATTAATTCATACCCTTCTTTAATATTAATTCTATCT
>DYHC01000006.1:4106-12495 GCA_020724325.1 Melioribacter roseus | reverse complement strand
CTCCTTCTAAAATAAAATTACGATTAGTGTAAGTTTTTTTAATGTACTCACTTCCTATACTTATTATCATTTGATCAATCACACGGTACCTTAATTCGAATGAAATGTTATAAATTCCATCTAGACTTTCAAACTCAGTTCTTAGAATTGGATCTGCAGAATTTGGTTGAAGAAATAATTTTGAAGTGGTTGTATAGTTATAGCTTACTGAAAAATTGAAGCTGCTTCCATAGAACTGCGAAAAATTTTCTTTGCAGAAGACTAAAAGGAAAAACAATATAGAAAAATATTGGAGTCGCATAATTAACGGCTGGAAATATAGAAAATCGTATTATAAATCAAAGGGTAAAAAGGAATAGACCTGTCCTGAAAGCATTCGCAATCAGGACCGGCTTAAAGCTTAACGGAAAAACAAATACCTGTTATCAACAACATCTGCATCTTTTCTTAATTCCTGAATCCATGCGTTATAATAATTATTTTTCTTCTGTTGAAGCAGTTCTTTCTTGATAGTAAGTTTTTGGGAATCAAAAGAAGCATTGTTGAACGGAGTTCGGCTTTTCAGATTGATAAGATAAACACCAATTGTTCCTTTGACAGGATTGGACCATTTATTTAGATCAGCTTTAATAGAATATTCAGTGAATGCAAAGTCGCGGCCAAGACCCGGAACATTACCATTTGTAGTATAATCGCTGGCTGAATCTACACGTGCTGCATACCAGATTGATTTAGCAATTTGTCCATCACCGTTATCACCAATTTTCTCCCTAATCTGTTTTGCATATTCCATTGCTTTAGCAAAACCTTTTTCGCGCATAACATCATTTTTAATTAGGTCTTTTACATCGGCAAAATTTTTAAATCCGGCTTTAATTACTTCCGAAACAGTTGCAACAATATAACCGGCAGAAACACGAAAGACTTCGCTAACGCTTCCTGCCTTATTATCAAACGCCCATTTAACAAGAGCCGCATTAATTCCAACACCAGGAATTGCCTGTGTTTCTTCAGTAAATGGCGGTGTCTCTATAACACTGTATTTCATTAAATTAGCTTCAGATTCATATCCGTTTTCGCCGGCAACAAATGAAAAATCAGACGCATCCTGAAATATTTTATCATTTGTTGTTGCAGACATTTCAACCTTGTTAATAATTCTTTCAACAACAAAATCTTCGTTGGATTTTCCGGTAACTTTAATTATATGATAACCAAAAACTGTCTTAACGGGTTTTTGAACAACACCAATCTTTCCATTAAATGCTGCATCTTCAAATTCCTTAACCCACTGCCCTCTGGTTGCCCAGCCAAGGTCTCCTCCGTTGCTGCTGCTGCCATCTTGAGATTTTGCTATGGCGGTGGCTTCAAAGCTTGCACCCTTCATAATTTCGTTATAAATATCGTTTATCTTTTTCTGGTCCTCGCTGTCGTTTCCGGTACTTCTAACAAGTATGTGCGAAGCTCTTACTGATTCCTGTTTCGATTTAACTCTATCAAGAAAACGATAAACTATATAACCTTCGGCTGTAGAGAATGGTCCAAGTATATCACCTTTATTTGATTTTAAGACTGCATCTTTTGCTTCAACCGGTAAGGAAGACATTGATAATGTATCTTTTGAATAAGGTTTATCCGAATAAATTTCTACATAAGATTTGAATGATGCAGTATCGTCCTTAGCTTTTGCAATTATGGCTTCAAGATTTTGTTTAACGCTTAGTGAATCACTCTGCGAAGGTTCTCTTTTGAAGAGAACATATTTAATTTTTCTAGATGGTTCAATTTTGTAGTTATCAAGGTTCTTATCGTAATACTTTTTTAAGTCATCTTCGGTAACTTTCAACTGATCCTGAGGAATTGTATTAGGATCGATGAGGATATAATTAGCTTTCATTTTAATATTCTGAGATATAAAACGATCTCTAGCTTCTTCATTTCCGACAGTAACAGAGGCAAAAAGATAATTCTGTAATTTCTGTTGAGTAAGCTGCTGTTTAATTTGCTCTTCAACAGCAATTACAATTTCTTTATTTCTCGGATCTCTAAGTGCCTGTTCATAAAGTTGTCTGTTAAAATTACCGGTTGAATCAGTAAATTGCTGACGAAGCATAGCTGGAGGATTAGGGCCTAATATTTCGTTTTTAATTTCATCATCGGTAACAACAATACCAAATTCAGTTACTTTTTTATCAAGCATTTTCTGGATAATTAACGCATCCCAAACTTGATCGCGGAAAAAATCCATTTGGTTTTCATTTATTGGCTGACCAGTCATCTGTTCCTGATTCTGCTTGGCTCTTTCGAGCAGGTTTGAATACTCCTGGTAAGTTATATCCACTCCGTTAATTGAACCTACATTTTGTGCTTGCTGTTTTACAAAATCAAGCACGTTGGAATCTGAAATAACCATAAACAGAACGAAAAGACCGCCAACTAAAATTATAAACCACGGAGCTAAACTCCTCATCTTGGCCATCATAGCCATATAAAACGACCTCCAATTAAGAAAAAATGAAAATTTAGGCGATTAATTTAGATACATAGGGACTTAAATGCAATTTGTATTTGGGTTAATCCTAAGGATTGATTATGCTCTTAACCACTGAAAAATATCGCTTGTTATTTCTCAGTCGCTTCGTTCTTTCGAAACAACACTTCTCAGTCGTTTCTCTCCTTCGAAGCGACGTTTCTCTCTCGCTTCGCTCTTTCGAAATAAAATTTCTAAATTTTTCAGAAATCTATCTTATTTATTCAGAATTTTTGCTACTTAAACAACCTAATAAACGTTATCATTAAATGAACCGATTTAATTTGCGTATCTAAGTCTTCGAGACTAACTTACAAACCAAAAAAATGGAAATTGTATGCCGTCATTCACCCATTCATGGTTACCCTACATTTATTTATACGTCGTCGGCGGGATTTTTTTCTTTAGCGGGATGTATATAATTCACAAAAGCAAGAGTTTAGACCTTCGCTTAAAAAAGAATCGACGGTGGAGAAAGGTTCTTTTCTTCGGATTCTTTTACTTTATGATAATTCATGCCATCTTAATTATAGCCGCAATTTACTGGTAAAATAATATATGGAATCATTACACGGTTTAGGAAGTGCTACCGATTGGATAGTAATGTTCGTTTACTTCTTCGGTATAATGCTTTTTGGAAGTTATTTTGCGAAATATAACAGAACAACAACAGATTTCTTTTTCGGAGGCAGAAGATTTGCATGGTGGTTAATTTCTGTCTCAATTGTTGCTACTGGTGTTGGAAGTCATAGTTTTGTTAAATATTCCGCTAAGGGATTTGAACACGGTATTTCTTCAACAATGACGTATATGAACGATTGGTTTTTCGTTCCATTCTTTCTATTCGGCTGGCTGCCAATTGTTATTTATACGAAGATCCGTTCAATTCCCGAATATTTCGAAAAAAGATTTAGTCCCTCTGTAAGAAGAATTGCAACTATTTTCCAGCTGCTCTACCTGATCGGTTATCTTGGTATTGGTCTGCTAACATTAGGAAAAGTATTCACACCGCTTCTTCCCGCAGAAATTAATCTTCTGGGTTTATCAATACCTGTAACATTAATGGGTGTAATAATAACAATTGCAATTATTACGGGAACGTATACTACATTCGGCGGACAGACTGCTGTTATTTTTACTGATTTATTACAGGGATTGATATTACTATTTGCGGGATTTTTGATCTTTCTGATGGGAGTCGATTATGTAGGAGGATTCGAAGCTTTCTGGCATTTACTTCCGGTTGATTGGAGATTACCGCTTGCCGATTTTAATAAACCACCAGACTTTAATTTCGTAGGAATTTTCTGGCAGGATGGTGTTGCCGGTTCAGTTGGCTTCCTATTTATGAACATGGGTTTAATAATGAGGTTTATGTCGGCAAAAAGTGTAGACGAAGGAAGGAAAGCCGCCGTATTCAATGTGTTATTTATGCTTCCGTTATCGGCTATAGTTGTTGGCAATGCCGGGTGGATTGGTAAAGCAATTTCTGGTATGGCTTCTCCTGAATTGAGTCCAAATGTAAATCCCGATGAAGTCTTTATTGCAGTAACACACATAATCGCTACTAAGGGAATATTCGGATTTGTAATTGCTGCTCTTACGGCAACATTATTATCAACAGTTGATTCATTGATAAATGCAATAGCAGCGGTTTATATGAATGATGTTCATCATCCTCTTAAAAAGTATTTTGCAAAGAAGGTTAGAACAGCCGAGGAGGATGCAAAAGAAGAATTAGGCGCAGCTCGAATTGCTTCAATTGTTATTACAGCTGTTGGTGTTCTTGCTACCATTCCTTTCAGCCAGTATCCAACAGTATATGAAGCACACGGATATTTTCACTCAACATTAACTCCGCCGCTTGTTACTGCAATCTTTCTTGGAATATTCTGGCGGAAATTTACGCCAGCCGGAGTTCTTGCTACGTTCTTAGGAGGATCATCATTAATGATTCTTGGTGCAAGGTATCCTGGAATTCTTATTACTCCTTTTGCTCACGGAACTCCGTTAGATCCGGTTCATCCATATACCTATATAAGTGCCTTGTATAATACCTTCGCCTGTGTTGCTGTAGCTGTTATTGTAACACTCACTTTCCGCTGGCAGAAAAAAATTGTTGATAAACTAAGAAAGCTGGATTCTCATAGTAATATGATGAAGGTTTTTCTTGCGTTTATTGTTGGCGCGCTTATTATGGTCTGGTTTAACCTTGGAGGATTATATCTGCTTCTTACAACAACTTTAATTATGACAATTCTCGTTTCGTTTACTGCTCAATATTATATTCATTTCGATCCGGCTGTGCATACAGACGGTTTGACTGCCTGGTCAATTCATAGAGCAAAAGAAATTTTTAAGGGCGGTAAATTAAATGAGCGTGAAGGTGAAATTGTAAGTGTTAACTGGAAATTAAGAGATGACGACAAGGATTATGTTAACCTTTCCGAAATTGAAATGAAAAAGATGCAAGCCGAAAAAGGCGACCTGGTTTATGTAAATGATAAAAGAAAATATCTCGGTGGACTAAAATCTTTCCATTCAAAAATTGGCAGTCCACATAATGAACCTGGTGTTATTTACATTAGCCGGGAACATAAATTAACCGGTCGGTTCCAGGAAAATAAAATTCTTACTGTCGAAAAGGAAATGTAAACCGGATTAATTGAAGTACAGAAGTTGCGCAAACGGCAAATTTTTTGCCGCTTAGGTACAGGGAAACCAGATCTAAATTTTGCGTCAAGTCCCGCAAAGGGGATAAATTCCCGCAGACGGGATAAAATGATTTTTAAATTTGCGGAGTTTTATTTTGAGCCGAACTTCTCTTTTAATTTCTTATCAACAATTTCAGGGACGAAATCAGAAACTTTTCCATTGAATTGAGCAAGGTTGCGGACGATAGTAGAATTCAAATAGGTATAACGTGCGTGGGGCATTAAAAGTATTGTTGTAATATCATCTGCTAATTTTCTATTCATCAACGCCATCTGAAATTCATATTCAAAATCGCTCACAGCTCTTAACCCTCTTATAATTCCAACTGCACCTACATTACGTGCATGTTCAACAACAAGTCCATCGAACCAATCAACTTTCACACGATTAAAACCCTTTAAACTTTCCTTCAACATTTCAACACGTTCTTCAATAGTAAAAAGACACGTCTTAGATGGATTTTTAGCAACAGTTACAATTACCTCTTCGAACAATTCAACTGCGCGTTTAATAATATCGAGGTGACCGTTTGTTACCGGATCGAATGTTCCCGGATATATTACTTTTGCCATTATCTCAACTCCTTAAACTCTACTTAAAAATATACGTCATAAAACTAATTTGCCAATAAATTGTATTAAATATTTGTTAATAACCGAATTGATAAATTAAGCTGTCCCCTATTCTCTTAAACGCTGTAGAACCAAAATTTTTTTCATCTTCGTCTTTGGTTTGAATTGATCTTTCAACAAGCATTAGCCCAGCTTCATCAAGAATTCTGTTAGACAAAACATTTTCTACAACTTTATGAACATCATATTTGAAAAACGGAGGGTCTGCAAGAATAAGCTGGTATTTATAATTGCTTGCCGTTTTTGAAAACCTAACTGCATCCATCCTAAATGTTTTGCAGCTATCTTCAGCATGTAACGACAAAATATTTTCTTTAAGAACTTTATAAACATTGTAATCCTTTTCGACAAAATGGACTTCTTTGGCTCCTCTGCTTAATGCTTCCAGACCAAGAGAACCGGAGCCGGCATAAAGATCCAGAACCAGAATATCTTCAAACTCTATTAAGTGAATTAGATAGTTGAAAAGCGATTCTTTCACCTTGTCTGTAGTAGGTCTAACCAAATTAGACTTCGGAAACTTTACTACTCTTCCTTTAAATTTTCCGCCTATAATTCTCACTAAATTATTCTTATAGCTATTCCAGTAGCAGCCGTAAAGGAGTTAAACTGGGTTTGGTATAAAGGATTTAATTTAACGTTTTCTTCAGCCGATAATTTTTCAAAAGGATTAACTTTTGTTAAAGGCATGCCAATTACTTTTGAAATATTATCCGTGAAATCGCCGGTTACCGTTTGTCCGCTTAATGTAGCTTTCTTGATATTTCTTATGCTAACATTAAATGCAGAAAGTTTATCCAGGCAGCTGCTTAACTGTTCGAAGAAATTGGGACCGTTTTTATTAAAGACCTTAAAATAGAATGGATACAATCCTTCAAATACAGCAAAAGAAGAGTAATGCTGATCGATATAAAAACTGAATGTAATATCTGTCTTTTCTAATTCCTTGTCCATGTGTAAAAATGCATTCGATGCTAGATGCGCATTATCAACGTACTTAAGTTCGAATTTATTCTCATTGCAAAATTTGTTAATGGCTCCTACCAAATGTTTGTTTATGGCAAAGACAATCAGTTTATCTTCCCGCCTAAATAAAGATTTATTTACTTCAATGTATTGGATATAAAAATCGATGCTGTTGTAAATAGGGAACAGAACCGAAATTTCCCACCTAATATGTTCAATAAGATCTTTCTTTGTTAAAGTATTATCGTATGGAATTTCGAAAACCTGAAAGAAGTTGTTGGGTAATGTAAACGAGATAAAATTAGATGTGATAGTTTTCTTACGAATTATTTTCGAGAAAGAATCCTGAAGGATGTAGATCAGCTTTTCACTTTTGGTCTCTGGTAAAACAGCTTCTTTAAATACAAGTTGATCTACATTCTCCAGGCAAAAATTATTTTGCTTATAACTTATTTCAACGAGCTGTAATTTCGTTTCGGTTAAATTTATTCCGACATGATTTTGAAACAACTGCATTACATTAGTAAAATTATTCCCACGACGCAGTATTTTTCATAGCATCGCTTCTTAGGTCTCCAATTGTTCCATAACCATCAGGACAGCTAATAAAATACCTTTGTCCAATTGTTATCATTCTATCTATTTTAAGGATTCTTCCTCTTCTGTCAACAATTGTATCGGCAATTTCAGTAGTATCTACCTGTAATAGGAATCTGGCTCTGGATTTAGGGCTGAAGGATAGAGAATCTGGTTCAAAGAGACCGGAGGATAAATTAACAAAAGGATTTGTAGATTTTTTAGTAACGGTATCAATTCCTTCAAACGCTTTTTTAACACTTTCATCTGTTTTGATAAAAGTAATTAAGCTGTCTAAATTATCTGTAAACTTGCCAAATTTAGCTTGCCATAATCTTTCGGCGGAACGAAGATTAGACATTCTTAATCTCGATTCCTGCTTATAATATTTTTCTTTTTCAATAACTTCATATGGATCTAAGTAGGCAACCTTAATTAATACGAAAACCAGAACAGCAATTATAGCGTATAAAAATAAAATGCACGTACCGAGGTTCACCTTTAATCATTATTTTTCCTCCAGTGATTAATTATTTAACTGTAATAAAACTTTTTATTTTTTCGAATTTGGCTTTGCCAATTCCTTTAACATTTAGGAGTTCATCAATTTTATTAAATTTTCCGATCTTACTCCTGTATTCAACAATATTTTGCGCTGTCTTTTCTCCAACACCGGGCAGCTCCAAAAACTGATTAATTAGAGCTTTGTTTATATCTAACTTATTAGCAGCCGAAAAAGAAACCGGTGCCTTCTTTTCTTCTTTTTTTGCGGTTCTAAAATCTGAAAGTTCAGACTTAGATTCAACCCTTTTTTCTCTATTTTTTTCAAGACTATCTTCTAAGTTATAAAATGCGCTGTCATCTTTAGCATAATCAAACTCTAGAAAATCCGGATTATTGCTATTACTCTTAAAGATATTAATTATTATTCCAATAGAAAGTGTGATAAGAAGGAATAAGATTATTTTCG
>DYHC01000006.1:0-4096 GCA_020724325.1 Melioribacter roseus | reverse complement strand
ATTCTGTTTCGGTAAAACCGATTCTGTCTGAAATTTTTTTAATTAATTTCATCAACGCCCCTAAACTTAATCCAGCGTTATTAAAAACAGAATGTTAAGAAGTCAGATTTACAAACAACGGATTTACAACAGTTATCTATTACCCGGTTTAATATTTGGCAATTTTTGTAATTCTTTTAAAAGTTCTTTCTCTTTAGAATTGATATTCTTAGGCACGTGAATATTTATTTTAACGAGCTGATCGCCCGCGCCATGTTTATTAAGATGTTGAATTCCTTTTTCGCGCATTTTTAAGAATTTACCGGATTGTGTTCCCGGGTCAATTTTAAGTTTGGCTTTGCCATTTAATGTTGGAACTTCTGATTCTGTACCTAATACGGCTTCGGGGTAGCTTATATTAAGCTCATAAATTATATTGTCGCCGTCACGCACAAATAGATCGTGACGAATTTCTTCGAACACAACAATTACATCACCTGGCTGACCGCCATTTTTACCGGCATTTCCTTCGCCGCGCAGAGTCATATAGCTACCGTCGAATACACCCGCCGGTACATTTATCTTTATTGTAGATTCAGAATTAATGCGCCCGTCACCAGAACATTTTTGGCACGGATCAGAAATTATTTTACCTGACCCGCCACAATTATTACAAGGAGCTATATTAACAAACTGACCAAAAATGGATCTTGATACTTGCCGTATTTCACCTGTTCCGTTACAAACAGAACATGATTTAAAACTTCCAGTTGTTTTAGCACCGGTTCCGTTACAATCTTCGCATTTATTGTATTTTTTTATTTTAACTTTTTTTGTAGTACCGGTAGCTATCTCTTCAAGAGTAAGTTTAAGGGTAATTTTGAGATCTGAGCCGGGGCTTCCGGTTTGCTTGTGCCTTGTTCGTTGGGAAGGTGAACCGCCAAAGAAATCATCAAATATTGAAGAGCTGCCAAAGGCACCGCTGAATATATCTGAGAAGTGGCTAAAAATATCATTTACATTCTGATAGCTATGGAAATCTTGACCGCCGCGTAAACCACTGTGCCCATATCTATCGTATTTTGCTCTTTTTTCATCATTACTTAGTACTTCATAAGCTTCAGCAGCTTCCTTAAATTTTTCCTCGGCTTCTTTATTGCCCGGATTTCTATCCGGGTGATACTGCATTGCTAATTTTCTATATGCTTTTTTAATTTCATCCTGAGACGCGCTTTTACCAACACCAAGTATTTCGTAATAATCCCTTTTATTCATTTAATTACTATCCTTCATTCTTTGTATCGTTTCCGTTTATTAATCTTTGATATTTTCTTCTTCGCTGCTTAATGCAGAACTGACAATAACCTTAGCATGACGAATTACTTTGTCTTTATAAAAGTATCCCTGTTCAATAACATCAACAATCGTATTTGCATCTATTCCGGGAATTGGCTTTTGCATTAATGCTTCATGAAAATCTACATCAAATTGTTTTCCTTTAGCATCAATTTTCTTAACACCCTGGGATTCTAAAATTTTTGTAAACTTTTCGTAAACCAGCTCCAATCCTTTTTTAAGTGATTCTAAACTGTTATTGCCGTTAATATGATTAAGTGATCTCTCAAGATCGTCGTATACTATCAGAATACTTTTAATAAATGGTTCGGCAGCATACTTTATCAGATTTACCTGGTCGTTTTCCGAACGTCTTTTATAATTTTCGAATTCAGCAGCTTTTCTTAAAAGTAAATCCTGCAGTAGTTTTACACGCTCTTCAAGTTCACCAACTTTTTTTTGAGCTTCTATTAATTCTTCTTTTGAAGATTCTTCGCTAGAAGGGCTTTTTTCGATCTCTATTTTTGGAATCTCTTCTTTACTTTGTGAATCGATTGGCTGTTCCTTCTCTTTATTGTCTGAATCGATTGATTGTTCAATCTCTTTTTTGTCTGAATCGATTGATTGTTCAATCTTTTTATCATTCAATTCTTCCATAATTTCTTCTATTTCATTATTCCTATCTTTGTTTTGTTAATTCGTGAGTTAATTGCTCTGCAATGTAAACTATTGCTGCAATAATTTTAGAATAGTCCATTCTTTTAGGTCCCATTATTCCCAAAGTTCCTTTCAAATCGCCTATTTTATATTCCTTTGTAATAAGACTGTAATCGGACAATTTTTCATCTTGATTTTCCTTTCCTATTGAAATACAGAGGTCAAGATCTTCGCTTTTATTTTTATCCATTATATGAATAATTACATCCTTATTTTCAATTAACTCAATAACACTCTGAAACTGTTCATGGTCAACAAACTCTGGCTGTGACAAAATATTTTTTGTGCCGGAAATAATAGTTTTATCGCCGCTTTTATCCGTAAAAATTCTATCAACAGATTCAATAAACACTCTTACAATTGGTCTTACAGATTCACTATCGAAATCCTTAATTCTATAGCTGAATGTAGATCGTATTTCCGAAAAACTTAAGCCGGATAATCTTTCATTTAACAACTGCTGAACAGTTGATAAATGATTTTCATTTACTTCAGCATCAAATTCGAGAGTAATGGTTCTTATTAAACCGGACTTAACAGAAACAACAACAAGAATTCGAATTGAAGAAAGTTTTACGAGCTGAATTTTTTCGAGTACCGCCTCTTTATATTTCGGATAAGTAACAAGTGCAAGCTGGTTTGTTAGATTGCTTAAAATAGTTGATGTAATTTTTAGCAGGTCTTCAGTTTCTGAAGCCGCCTGACTAAGATTAACATCTACAATAGACTTTACATCAGTTTCCAATTTAGGCGGATCCATTAAAGAATCTACATAAACTCTGTAACCTTTATCGGTTGGAACTCTACCTGCCGAAGTATGCGGATGATTGAGGTATCCGAGTTCTTCGAGGTCCGCCATAATATTACGGATAGAAGCCGGCGAAAGCCCAATGTTATATTTTTTAGAGATATTTCTTGAGCCAACTGGATTTGCAGTAACAATAAAATGGTGAATAATGAACCGCAGAATCGCTTTTTCTCTCTCTTTCAGTTGATATTCAGTCATAAATCTATTAATAATTTTTAAAAGCAACGGGCACAAAGTTATCAAAAATTAAGCAATTTTCCATTTGTATCTCAACAGGATTAACCTGCATTCTTCCAGTAAAATAAAAAATCTTTTGGAAAATTTTCAGATAAGTAAATATGATTATATTTCACAAACAAAAAAACACGTTTTAATAAAATGAATAATACTTACAAATTTGCCGGCGTTGATATTGATGCCGGAGACAAAACAATTGAAAAAATAAAGAACCTGGCAAAATCTACATTTAATAAAAATGTATTATCTGGTATTGGTCACTTCGGTGCTTTTTATCAGATTGATCTTAATAAATACAAAAATCCGGTTCTTGTTTCCAGTGTAGATGGCGTTGGAACCAAATTAAAAATTGCATTCATGATGAACCAGCATCTTACCGTTGGACAGGACCTTGTAAATCATTGTGTAAATGACATTGCAGTTTGCGGCGCCGAACCTCAATACTTTATGGATTACATTGCATTCGGCAGACTTATTCCAGAAAAAGCCGAACAAATTATACGAGGATTTTCCATCGCATGTAAGAATAATAATGTTGCTCTAATTGGAGGAGAAACCGCAGAAATGCCCGGTTTTTATTCAGAAGAAGAGTACGATATTTCCGGCACTATAGTTGGAATTGTGGAACGAGATAAAATTATTGATGGACGCGATGTAATTGATGGCGATTTCTTAATCGGGTTTAAGTCCAACGGATTACATACAAACGGTTATTCATTAGCAAGAAAAGTTCTTTTAGAAAAGTATAGTCTTACCTCTAAACCAAAAGGACTGGATACTACATTAGGCGGAGAATTACTAAGAATTCATAAATCCTACTTAACGCTTATAAACCAGCTTAAAGAAAGCAATAACATAAAAGCGTTTTCACACATTACCGGCGGCGGAATAATTGGTAATACAATTAGGGTTGTACCAAAAAATCTTACTGTTTCTATTAACTGGACTGCATGGGAAGTTCCACCAATATTCAGGTTAATTCAGGAAACAGGTTTAATCGCTGATGAAGAAATGAGAAAA
>DYHC01000005.1 GCA_020724325.1 Melioribacter roseus | reverse complement strand
TTCAAGTTTTTGATTTATTTGCTGGCAGTGGATATGATAAAAATAATATTGCTGGCAGCCCAATAAGAATACTTGAGATAATAAATAAACATAGAGGAAATCTTTCAAATAAATCAAAGAAAGTGTTTTTATTCTTTAATGATTCAGATGAAAATAAAATTGATCAACTAAAAATAAATGTTGAAGCAAAAACCAAAGAACTTTCTCTTACTTCTTTAGTAGAAATAAAATTTTCATCAAATAATTTTCGTGAGTGTTTTGGATTATATAGAAAAGAATTAAATAATGGATGTAATTTAATTTTTATTGATCAAAATGGATTTAAAGAAGTTGATGAAAAAGTATTTTATTTTCTAATAAACCTGGACACTACAGAATTTATATTCTTTATTTCTTCTTCCTACATACATCGTTTTGCAGATGCTCCTGAAGTTCAAAAGCATCATCCTAAATTTGATTTTGAAAAGATAAAATTGTCATCTCGAAGATCAGTTCATAACACTATTTGTGAAGAATATCATAAATATGTTCCTAAGAGTGTCACAAACTTTCTTTTAATTCCATTTTCAATAATGAAAGATGATAAAAGTAATGTTTATGGACTTATCTTTGTATGCAAACATCCTTTAGCGGCAGATAAATTCCTTCATATTGTATGGAATAAAAATTTGATAAATGGACACGCAAATTTTGATATTGATGCAGATTTACAAAAAAGTCAGCTACATCTTTTTGATGGTAAAAAACCAACAAAGATAGAAAGCTTTCAAAACAAGTTGAGGGAATCAATTTTAGCTGGAAGTATAAAAACTAATAAGGATGCTTATTTGTTCACATTAAATCAAGGTCATATTAGTCAACACGCAAATGAAGAAATAAAAAGGATGAAAAAGGAAAACAAAATTATTTTCGATAGTTCTTCTTCTTTAGTAAATTATGATAAGGTTATAAAAGAAAACCGAATTATAGAATACAAGCTGGTTAAAGATGAAACAAACTAAAATCGAATGGACAGAAAAAGTTTGGAATCCAAGTATTGGCTGTGATAAAGTCTCTGCCGGTTGTAAATTTTGTTACGCAGAAGTTTTTGCTAAAAGGTTGAATGCGATGGGAGTTGAAGACTATAAAGATGGATTTTCTTTTAAAATATTGCCTCACCGTTTGGAAGAACCGCTGAAAATTAAAAAGCCAACAAAGTTTTTTGTTAACTCAATGAGCGATTTATTTCACGAAGAAATGCCTTTTGAATATCTCGATATGATATTTGATGTTATTAAAAAAACTCCACATCATATTTACCAGATTCTTACTAAACGCGATAAAATAATGTCAGCATATTTTTACGATAATGAGGTTCCTGATAATGTTTGGCTTGGTGTTAGTGTAGAAAATGCAACATGCAAAAAAAGAATAGATACACTAAGAAAAATAAATGCTGAAATCAGATTCATTTCTTTTGAACCATTGATTGGCTCAGTAGGAGAAATTAATCTCGAGGATATTCACTGGGCAATAGTTGGTGGAGAATCCGGAGTAAAGGCCAGACTAATAAAAACAATATGGATTGAAGAAATATTTAAGCAGTGCAAACAACAAGATGTAGCTTTCTTTTTCAAACAGTGGGGTACATGGGGTGCGGATGAAATAAAGCGTAACAAAAAAGCCAATGGAAGAAAATTCAGAGGCAGAGTTTGGAGCGAATTTCCAAAGCAGCTAAGTAATCATAAATTCCAATTGATAACTACATAAATATTCAACTCGTGAAATGCGATGCTACTATTTGTTCAGTTTTTTAATTAATAAACTGGACATTTTCTTGAATCGCATTGTCAAATACGAAGTCAGTTCTTATTGATTTTATAATGCGATTACCAATGAAATTCTTTCTATCCTCTAATTCTTTTCCTAATTTTACAAATATCATTTTAAGTATGATATTAGAGCACTTAATAAAATATGACTCAATCCGAACAACTAAATAAACTAAATGAAATACTTACTCTTCCCGGTGAAACAGAGCTTGTAGAATTCAAGGAAGCAAGAAACGATTACTCTTTTGAAAAACTTGGCAAATATTTTTCTGCTTTAAGTAATGAAGCAAACCTTAAAAACAAAAATTGCAGTTGGTTAATCTTTGGTGTAAATAAAAATCATCAAGTTATCGGAACCATCGCCCAGCGTATACTATGGTGTTTCTCTGAGTTTTGTCTGTTAATTCTTTTAAGTACTTATTTCGAACAGTGTCAAAAGCGGCGGGATTATTATTCTCTATTTCGTACTGGATTTCGCCTAATATTTTTCCCCAAGTAGGCATTTATTCTATACAAGTTTGATTAGAGGCTTTTGGAAGTGGCTGCTCATTTATCAATGAGATATAATTTAAATAACTTTCTTGCTCTACTCTCATTGAATTAAATGTTTCAATATCGTTTTCAATATTTGGATAAATTTCCTTAGCTTTTTTTTCTAATTCTTGGAATATTTCAAGGATTTCTTTTTGATTATCCTCGTTTTTCATTTTGTTTCCTAATAATGCTGTTTGAGTTTGTGGTTACAGAGTTACAAATTCACCTGACTAACTACAAGGAAAATCATTTGTCGTGTTTTATCAAGTGATTTACAATTTATCATTTATCTATTATCGTAAGTTAGCACGATTTATTGGTGCTGATAATTATTTTCCATACATAATTCAAATAACTATGTTTGACGCGTAAGCCTTTGGCTTAATAAATGATATGCCTATTCAAGAATACATAAAAAGTTTGAAGGAAGAGTTTAATAATTTCTTTTACCTGAAAGAATAGGGAGAAAACATCCTTCATGTGTTTGCACCCCTTTATTACGCTGGTGGTGATCTGATGGATATTTTTCTTCCAGAAGTTCCAGAAAGACTAAAAATTTGTCTTCAAAAAGAAAAAAATTCGATTCAGTTATCTGCAAAATATTCTGATTTCAAAAATTTTTTGCTGAGGAATAGCTAAAATCATTTTTCTCATTTCTTAAATTTCCTCAATGATAGTTTAATTCAAACATTCTTTCTCTAAGCAGCGTTTTAGTCTTTCATTAATAAAGTACTTCCATCCGCCCAAACAGCTTTCTCGTGCAAACTCAGGAATTTCATCAGGAAAATCTTCTATAACAATATTTGTCAGTCTAAGTTTTGTCATTTCATTTTCTTTGAATAATTCAAAGACAACGTTTGCTTCGCCTGGATAGTTATTATATTTCCAACTATAAGTTATTCTTTTGAGAGGAATAACATCAATTATTTTCCACAAATGAAGAAATGTTCTCTCTCCGCTTGTTACTTCAAACTGTGTTTCAAAACCAACTACAGCTTTAAAATCCGGAATGTTTTCAAAAAACCATTGACGCATTAAGTCTACTCTGGTTATTGTATCCCAAACAGTTTTAACATCGCAGTTGAATATTTCTTCTACAATTATTGGTGCTTCACTTTTTTTCATTCGGTCTCCCAACTTATAGAATTGTTTTGCCTTTTCAGTTTTTCCCTTCGAATGCAGCACGTAACTTTGCTAAATCAAATTTTTTCATAGCAAGAAATTCTTTAGTAACACGCTCTACTTTATTTTTATCAGAATCTTGCAGCATTGCGAATAGTTCTTCGGGAACAATCTGCCAGGATACACCGAATTTGTCTTTAAGCCAGCCGCAAGCTTGAGCTTGAGGGTCTCCTCCGGAAGAAAGTTTATTCCAATAATTATCAATATCTTCTTGCGATATGCAGTTCACTATAAATGAGAATGATTCATTAAAATCAAAATCGTGTTTTATATTGCTGCTCATTGCATTAAATAAAAAGCCGTTTAAACTAAATTGAGCAAACAGCAAAGTTCCTTCTGGCACGTTTGCAGATTTATCATAAGGGGATTCCATTATTACTTTTGAGTTTGGAAAAATAGAATGATAAAAACCAACCGCTTCTTTAACTCTTGCAAACTTTTCATTAGCAAAAAGAAGTGACGGCAGAATTTTCTGTTGCGAGTTGATTGTATCAACATCCAGCTGCCACGAAACACCAAATTTATCTTGAACCCATGCATATTTACTGCTCCAATCATATTTATCAAGCGTCATCATTACCATTCCATCTTCTGATAATTTGTTATAGAGTTTTTCAATTTCATTTTCAAAGCCACAATAAACATAAAATGAAACTGCCGGCGTAAATTTGAAAACCGGGCCGCCGTTAAGGGCAATAAATTTTATCCCTTCAATTTCAAATTCAATTGTCATAACTGATCCCTCTGGTCTGCCATGAATTTCAAATCCTTCTTTATTATATCTTGCTATCCTTCCTACTTTAACATTATTAAAAAGAGTCTTATAAAAATTAACTGCTTCTTCGGCATTCTTATCAAACCAAAGGTTGGGAATAATATTTTGTTTGTGAGTCATTTGTTTTCCTTTCGGTTATTTCTTAATCAAATAAAATTGCTTTGAAAATATTTCTTATATACATCTGTGCTTAGGTATTTAAGTCCAGAATCTACCATTAAAGTAACAACAGTTGCGTTTGGACCTAACTGTTCACCAATTTTAATAGCAGCAATAACATTAGCCCCGGAAGATGTTCCGGCAAACAATCCTTCTTCTCGTGCTAATCTTCTAGCCATCTCTTTAGCGTCTTCTGTTTTTACAGCAATAATTTCATCTGCCAAATTTGGTTCCCAGAGCGGTGGAATATAACCAATTCCAACTCCTTCTATTTTATGCGGACCGGGCTGACCGCCCGATAATACTGCAGATTCTTCGGGCTCAACAACTACAATTTTTATTTTATTGTTGTAACGTTTTAATATTGTTGCAACTCCGCGAGAGGAAGCAGCCGTTCCAACGCATTGAACAAACGCATTTAACTTTTCGTTTGTTTGATTCCATATTTCATCGGCTAATGGAAAGTAACCGGAAATACTATCTATATTATTCAGTTGATCGGTCCAATATGTATTTGGTTCTTTGCTAAATTCTTTTGCTGTTTCAATCATTTTAAGAATCAGATTTTTAGTTGTTTTCCCTCCTTCGCTTGGAATAATTGTGAGCTCTGCTCCAAAGGCAGCCATCTGATTTAGTTTTTCTTTGCTGAATGCATCCGAAGTAATTATGTGAAGTCGATAACCTTTAGCAACACAAATTAAAGCAAGAGAAATTCCGGTGCTTCCTCCTGTGTATTCAACTATTGTGAAGCCTGGTTTTAATCGTCCATCTTCTTCTGCTTTCGAAATCATACTTTGAGCCATTCGGTCTTTCATGCTGCCGGTTGGATTTTCCCATTCGAGCTTAACATAAATATCAGCACATCCCTCAGGAACAACATTTTTCAATTGAACCAGCGAAGTATTTCCGATTGCATTCAAAACCGTATTGCTAATTTTCATTTTGAAATTTTATCCAAATTGTTTTATCTCCAGATTTGTGCAAATGAGTACGGCAAAGTTCAAGATGATATTATCACTACTATTGGAATCAATAAAGGCAGATATTACTTTTTGAATTTGATAGAAATTGTGCGGTTCGATTTCACATTCTGAAAATGTTATATGAGAAGAGACAGATTTGTAGCAATCCTTTTGTTTTATAGAGTCCATAGTATAAAGCAGAAGGATATTATCCTGATTAATATATTTTTGCGCAATAAGGTTAGGGACAGTTTGTCCGCCAATTAAGTTAATAAGAGTCGTCATTTTGTAATTATACAGTTAAGTGTAAACGGCATACCGAATTGTAAAGTTTTTTTATAAGGTCTAGCTAACACCTTCGATTCTATCTATAAAGACATTAACAAGTTTATAATTATTGCTAAGGTTTTCAATTTCGTTCCAGTTATCAGTAAGGATTTTAAAAAAATCATTGAATTTGATATTGCCAAATCGAACATGAATTACTTTAGGTGGAGGAGGACTGATAATTATACGATTAGAGAAATCGGCATCTTTAGATATAATAGTAAGGTTATTTTCTTTAGCATAGTTCCAGATTTGCTGGTCTGTCCAAGAGTCGTTAATATCCTTAAGATGGATAAATGGTTCAGCGTTCCAAAGTGAAAAGTAATAAGGCAAATTAGCATCAATAAGATATTTTTTCATTTTAGGAGACATGCCTTAAGATGTAATTTCTATCCATAATTTTAGAAGCAAACAACAAGCAAGCTTTAATATCCTCTGGTTCTAGCGATGGATATTGTTTAAGAATTTCTTCGTTAGTTTCGCCAGCTGATAAAAATTCGATAATGGTTTGAACAGTAATTCTTTTGTCTCTGATGACAGGCTTTCCATTACAGATATTTTGATCTATTGTGATTCTATCCGATAATTCCATTTTATTTCCTAATAAATGTTAGACTAAATTTAAGCTAATAAAAATTTTCAGTCAATTTAACAATTGTGGTTAACTAGTTTTGGATTGACTCAAAATAAATCTAACTGTAGAAAAGTGGTTGGGTTTTATTTTGAGGCAAGGTGAGTGTAATGTAGATTTAGAATTTTACAACGTTAATGGAGATTATAGAAAATGGTTTTTTATCCCGTTAATCTGTTAAAGCCGCAGCACATGCCTTATAGTTTTTTAAGAATAGTTATAAAAATGCGAATCTTACCAGTTTAATTTTCTTCCCATCAGCCAGGTGCTTGCGTTCGTATTTCGTAAGGATCTTTTCTTCTTCGGTAAGTATATTGTTATTGTATAAGTCGCTGCTCTCTTTAATCAATTTTAGTCCTAACTCATTAACAACTTTTAAAGTATAATGATAGAGAGTCTCGTCATCGGTTTTTAAACTAACTATTCCGCCCGTCTTCAGAATTTTTTTATAGATTGCCAGGAACCTTGGATGAGTAAGTCGTTTTTTCATACTGCTCCGTCTCGGATAGGGATCGGGGAATGTAATCCAGATTTCATCAACACATGAGGGTGGTAATATTTCCGCAAGGAGCTCTGCGTATCCTACAAGAAATCCAACATTTGTAATTTTAATTTCATTCGAGTGTTTAGCTCCGTCATAGATACGCGATGGTTTTCTATCAACTCCAATAAATTTTGTTCGAGGGTGAAGTCTGGCTAAGTTTATTGTGTAATCACCCTGTCCGCATCCAAGCTCTAATGTATATCCCGATTTATGTCCAAAGTAATTGCAGATTTTCTTGAATACGTTCTCATCCTTATAATTAAACACGTTGCTAAAATTTTTTACTTCAGCAATCTTAATATGTTTTTTACGCGGCATCTTTCAATTATTTTTTTTGACGTAAAAATACTAATAATTAGCAAACCGGATTGGTTCTTAAAATTTAGAAATGACCGGATGGGTCAGTCAAGGTTGTCTCGAAAATAAAATTAATAAGCTGATGTTGCGCATAAGTATAAAAAGCCTTAGCCACTAAAACACGAAGTCACAAAAAAATTCAGAAATAACACTTCGAATCCCGCAAAGCGGGACGAGAATAGTCATTCCGAAGGAACGAAGTGACTGAGGAACTACGCATAGATTCTTCGCCTCACTTCGTTCGGCTCAGAATGACAGTACACTTTTTACCCTGTCATTCTGAAGTAATACCGACACAGTCGGTATGACTGAAGAATCAACAACCTTGCAAGTCATGAGGAAATAAATAACAACTCTTAACCTTCAAGGTTTTGGTTCGACTCTAAATAATTCCATTATCAAATTACAGATTAAAGATAATTTGGGATAAGTAATCAACAGAAGTTTATGAAAATATCAGGTCGGTTAATTCGGAGTTTTGAACATAATCTTCAAAACGGCTGTCGATAAATTTTGCATTACGGCTGAGTGATTTATAATTAAGTTCTAAAGACTCCTTCTTCTTCGGATTGATAACAATCAATTCTGTATCGGTCGTAATATGTTTTTTCAACAATGCTTTTATATGAATATCCGCATTAGAAAGAGAGTATCCAACAAAAACAATTTTTTTTGCATTCCTAATTTCTCTTGAGGACTCGGTCATCAATTGTGCAATTACCGGATGACTAAGAAACTTAAGATAACTTGGGGGCATAATTAATGTTTGAAATTCTGTTCCATCAATCGGGCAGATGAATTCATATTCTAATTTTTCAGGATAAGTATAACCAAGAAACTTGCCTTTATTAAGATCAATTTTCCGATCCCACGGTGTAAGCAATGTTTGATTGCAGCAATTACAGTATTTCCAGTTAAGGCTTCCGTGAAGTTTAAGGATTTTGAAAGGAATCGGGTTCTCTTCCTCATCAACAACAACCGGTTCTCTAGGATTTACCCAGAAATTATATTGATTCAACTGAGGAAGTTTTTCATAATTCATAAACTGTAAACAATAATCGATATAGCCGACTTTCTTAAAGAGGTGATCGAACGCCTGCTCCAGTAAAGTATCATAATTAAGTGTTATAATTGATGTATTCGGATTCTTTTGGATAATCGAATTCCAGAAAATCTGATAATAGCGGCTTGTTTTATCTGTCTGCAGATTTACAACATAATGAATCAGCTTAATTAGATATTCTCTTATTTCTCGAAGCCGTTGGTTGGTGTATTTAACGTTTAGACTTTCGTTCTGTTGAATAAAATAATCCAAGAATCCAAATACAGCTTCAAGCTGCGGGAACTGATTTGTAATGGCATTAAACTCAAAATTATCCTTAATAAACTCAATAACTATTTTCCCTATCTCGGAATTTTCAATTTCGGGAATATTGTGAGCTATTATCATTGGTAAAGTATCCCTTTGAAGCGGTACACCGTCCGGTCTTGAAGCTCCAGCTCCAAGTATAAATACGATATCCCTTTCCGGTGGATACTGAAGAAACTTTTGGCTTTTCATTTTATTTGGATTATTGATATGAAAAATAAATAATTGATCTCTTAAAAACTTGATAGCGGTAAAGAATCAGAAAAGTATTGGGATTAGTTTTCAGTGTTAAATTTTACCCGGCTGAATCTACTTTACAATTTCCATCAATATCAGCTTCTTCCCTTTTTCATTTCGAACATTATTGGGTTTGTATGCTAGTTCAAACACCGTTGATTTTTTCAGGTTGGCTTTATATTTAAGCTCGGCGGTTTTAAACTCATCGCTAAAATCTCCGCCTTTCATAGAAAGAATAAATCCTTTCTCCTTAATTAGCGGAAGTGCATAGCGGAATAAAATTATTAATGGTACTGTGGCTCTGCTAATTACAACGTCGAATGAATTTGAGTACTTCTGAATAAACTCGTCACTTTCTACTCTAAAATTTTCTGCAACTATATTATTAAGTTTTAGTTTGCTAATAAAATCTTTAACAGCATCAATCTTTTTCGAAGTAGAATCAACAAGAACCCCTTTTATCATTGGTTTGGTTATTGCAACAGGAATACCGGGAAATCCGCCTCCGGTTCCAATATCTAAAAATCGATTTACTTTAGGAGGAATATACTCTGAAACTAATGCAGAAATAAATATGTGATTTTCAATAATCTTAGGAATGTCTCTGCGTGAAATTAAATTAACTTTGGAATTTTTTTGAGTGACAAGAATTGCAAAATTTGCAAGTCTTTCAAGCTGATATTCGTCGGGATTAATACTATTTTCCCAGAAGAGCATCTTCAGCTCGCGTAGATAGTGCCCTTGAAGATCCAACAAACCCTCTAAAATTAGCTTTTCAAATATACTAATAAAACAGAAATATCTGATGGTGTAACGCCGGAGATTCTTGATGCCTGAGCTATTGAACGCGGCTTTACTTTGGAAAGTTTTTCTCTTCCTTCAGCAGAAATAGATTTCAAATTGGAATAGTTAAAATTGAGCGGGATTAACAAGCCCTCAAGCTTATTCATTTTTTCTATTAATTCTGTCTGGCGTTGAATATATCCGCTGTATTTTGTTTCAATTTCAACCTGTTCAATTACCTTGTTGTCGTTCAATATAGCTGCAATTTCCTCCTTCGCATTTTCAATAAACCCAATAAGTGCTCTCATTGAAACTTTAGGTCGTTTAATAATTTTTTCTATCATCTCACTATTATCTATAGGATTAGTTTCTATAGATGTTAAATAAGGATTTACTTCCGAAGGAGTAATTTTAGTTGTACTCAAAAAGTCTTTTGTTTTTGTGATAAGTACTTCTCTCTTTTGAAGCTCATCATACATCTCTGGTGAAATCAGACCAAACTCGAAACCATATTTCATTAACCGTCTATCAGCATTATCCTGCCGTAAAATCAAACGATGTTCTGCGCGGGATGTGAAAATTCTATATGGTTCGTTAGTTGATTTCCCTACCAAGTCATCAATCAATACTCCAATGTATGCCTCGCTTCTTTTCAAAACGAACTCTGGTCTTTTTTGAATTTTAAGAGCAGCATTTATACCAGCAACAATTCCTTGAGCAGCAGCTTCCTCATATCCAGAAGTTCCATTTATTTGTCCGGCAAAATAAAGCCCTTCTATAATTTTTGTTTCGAGCGTTAAATCAACTTGATATGGTGGAAAGTAATCATATTCAACAGCATAACCAGGACGAACCATTTCTACATTTTCTAAACCTTTAATTTTCCTTAAAGCCTCAAGTTGAATTTCCTCGGGTAAAGAAGTGGAGAATCCATTAATATAAATTAGGTCCGAATCTAACCCTTCCGGTTCCAAAAAAAGCTGATGACGCTCTTTGTCGGAAAAACGATTAATCTTATCTTCTATAGAGGGACAATATCGCGGACCGACTCCACTAATTAGTCCAGTGAACATAGGCGAGCGGTCGAATCCTTTTTCTAAAATTTTATGAACTGTATTGTCCGTATAGGTTATATAACAATTGATTTGAGGTAAAAAGGGAAAATTATCTTTCGAAGTTTTTTTTGAAAAAGGAATTGGCGGAATATCTCCGGGTTGTTCTTCTAGAATTTCCCAGTTTATAGTATTTTTCTTAAGCCGCGGCGGAGTTCCGGTTTTTAATCGTCCCATTTCAAAACCCATTTTAACTAATGACTCTGTTAATCCAACAGAAGGATTTTCACCATATCTTCCGCCTTTAGTAGAACGCAGCCCGGTGTGCATAAGTCCATTTAGAAAAGTACCGGAACAAACAATTAGGGCTTTACAACTATATTCATTTCCTTTTAGGGTTTTTACGCCAATTATTTTTTTATTTTCTTCAACGGCTTCCAGAATGGAATCTTCAATTATTTCTACGTTTTGTTTATCGGTTACATATTTTACGGCTATTTCGGAATATATTGTTCTATCATTTTGGCTTCTCCCTGCCCAAACTGCAGGTCCTTTTGATTTATTTAGGGTTCGAAATTGAATTCCCGATTGATCTGCAATTTGTCCCATAAATCCACCAAGAGCATCTATTTCATACACTAAATGCCCTTTTGCGCTTCCTCCAATAGCCGGATTGCAAGACATTCTGCCCAAAGCAGATTTGTCCATTGTGATTATAGCTACTGAACAACCCATTTGAGCCGATGATAGCGCCGCTTCTATACCGGCGTGACCACCACCGACTATAATTACATCATAAAAAATCATTGATTTCCTTTCTAATTCAGCTAATTCAACCGAGCCGTTCCACGTGAAACCGATGTGGATTCAAAACGAAAAATGAATTGTGATGAATACTAAATTTTTGATTCAACACTCTGCTCTCTGCTCTTTACACTCTACACTCTGCTCTCTACACTTAAGCCTTGTTTCACGTGAAACCGGTCACTTTCCTATGCAAAATTTCGAAAAGATATTATTCAAAATGTCTTCCGATGTAACAACCCCAATAATTTCCCCAAGCGCACTTTCAGCGTTTCTAAGATCGACCGAAATAAATTCTCCAGAAAATTTTTGATCTATTGAACTCAATGCAGCAACTAAATTATCTTTAGCTTTTTTTAGTGAATTGTAGTGCCGCAGGTTGGAAACTACTGCTGATTTCTCAGTAAAGGTATTTGTCCCAAATGCTTTCCTTTTCAGTGCCTGAAAAAGTAAATCCATTCCCTCGCCAGTTTTAGCAGAAATTCCAACATCATATATTTCTTTTTGCGGTTTCTTTAAATCAATCTTGTTCACTACCTTCAAAATTCTATCATAGCTTGTAATCTCACTCAGTTCATTCCATAGATTTTCACTGAAGTCTGTAACAACATCATTCATAAAAAGAACTAAATCGGCATTACGAACAGCTTCTTTACTTCTTAAAACACCTTCTTTTTCAATTATATCCTCGGTTAGTCTTAAACCAGCGGTATCATAAAGTCTAAACAAAATGCCGTCAATTACAAGTTCCTCGCGGATAATGTCACGAGTTGTTCCTGGTATATCGCTTACTATTGCTCTTGCTTCTTTTAGAAGGTAATTAAGCAGAGATGATTTTCCTACATTTGGTTCGCCAACAAGTGCAACATTAACACCATCTTTCAATACTTTTCCAAATGAATAGCTGTTTATTAGAAAATCTAATTCTTCAATTATTTCGTTAATTCGCTTTTCTGCTTCTTCATAAGATAGAAATTTGAGGTCTTCCTCTGAAAAATCTAATTCAAGCTCGATTAATGAAGAAGTATTGATAAGGCTTTCTCTTAGAGATTCAACTTTTTGCGAAAGCAGTCCATCTAATTGATTTCTAGCTCCTCTAAATGAAGCTTCTGTATTGGAGTTAATAATATCTGCAACTGCTTCTGCTTGTGCTAAGTCGATCCGTCCATTTAAGAATGCTCGTTTTGTAAATTCGCCTGGTTCTGCAAGACGTATTTTTTGAGAAAGGATTATTTCAATAATTTTTTGAACAACAAAAGGACTGCCGTGCGTGCTAATTTCAACTGAATCTTCGCCGGTATATGAATTAGGAGCTTTAAAAACCGAGATAAGAACGTCATCAATTAATTCATTCTCTTTACTAAATATTTTTCCATAATGAATTGTATGTGAAGAACTTTCAATTAATTTTTTCTTCCCGCGAAAAATATTATCTAATGCATTTATACTTTCCGGACCGCTCACTCTTACAACAGAAATTGCTCCAACGCCAGAGGGTGTTGCAAGAGCTGCAATTGTATCTTCGGTTTGTGATAGTAAATGTATCATAGTCTTTCTGTCTTGAGTTGCAAAATTATCATAAAAGACAGGCAGTAACAACTAAAAGAAAACTTGGTTTTAAAAACGAATCGCGTTCAAATTTAAATTATTCGATCGGTTGAATACAAAACAATGCTTAAAACTAAAACAAACGGACGGTTGTGCTATCAATTTGATAGTTTGTTTAGTAGAGCGGTAATTTCTTGTTGGAGGAATGTAAATTTTATTTTAGAATAAAATTCTCTTTCGTCAGGATCTAGCAATGAACCAAGCGTTACTTTAAAATCTTTTTCGGAAAACTCATTGATCAGATCTGACATTTGATTCAATATTTCTATATCTGTCGGTAGATGAATTCCTCTTCTGAGCAAGAAGTCAATATCAAAACAATCTCTTATTATTTTTCTTGACAAAAATGCAGAGATTTTATTTTTCATCATTTGCTCAAGTGTCAGTCCGTTAACTAGAACTTGTTTTGTAGTAAATTTTGAGAAAGCAATTTTTCTTTCCCACTCAAAATTTTCTTGCGATTTCCTTATTTCAATTTTCAAAGATCGATTTACGAAAGTGCTTTTTATTTGAAAAATAATGGTGAAGCGCTTGTTCTGACTATCAATAATTTTATACTTTGCAGATAGAACATTATAAAAATTCTCGAAATACTTTTCCGGATCAGTTTTGCTTTTCAACCAAAAATCTAAATCAGTAGAATACCTGTTTAGGTTATGACAAAGGCGTAACATTGTGCCCCCGCCAAAAAGTATTTGATCAAGTACTCTATTACTGTTGAAGATTTCAAGGACTTCAATTTCAAATATTTCTAAAGATTGTAATTCTTCATTAGCTTTTGCCATAAATTTTTCACCGCTGCGTTTGAATTTTTTATGATTGAACTTACTTTATCACAATTTATTTTTTGAAAATCGATCGCATCAAAATCTGCTTTATACCTTCCAATTGCAGTAAGGTAAATTGAATCTGCAAGTGCCTTTTCAGGAAAAGCAATAAAAAAATTTTCAACTTTTTGAAAACCAAAGTAAAATACTTTGTTGATTTTTGAATAAGCAAATTCGATATCGTAAGTCTTAAAAAGATTGGTTCTCTTTAGGCAAACGGATTCGAGATAATTTCTTGTTTGCTGTGTTGTTATGTTATAATAACTCAGTGCAGATGTTAGAGAAACATAACTAGGTGTTTGCAAAATGTTAGCTAATTGAAACAGCTCTGTCTCTGAGGAATTTTTCATTCTTTGCGGGAGAATATAACAGTCCCTTTTTAAGCGCACAAGAATATTCCTCGTCACATATCTTGAAGCAGTTACCTGTGCAGATTTATAATCAATTGAAAGTAATGCAGCAATATCATTGGCATTAAAATATAGCTTGTCGATATTTAGCAACTTTTTTATATTCATAGGGATAAATATATAACATTATTGTTAAATATCTATGCTTATATCCTCGCGAAATACTAAATTAAAATCTCGATCGCCAATTAAGTAAATTTTATAAAAAATAAATATTCGACGTTATGAATTAAAAAAACAACAATGTAATACTAAGCGGAACACTTTTTCTTAAGGGCAAGAACATTAACCGAGAAGATAATCTTGATATTATAGTAACTACAACAAGTAGTTTTGAAAATGAGGTAAAAAACTACAACAGCGATTCGTCATTAATATCTTATCAAAATTTTTGGAAATTTATCGAAAACACCGGACGAAATATTTTTTCGTAATGAATTGTATGTGAAGAACCTTCAATTAATTTTTTCTTCCCGGAAAAAATATTATCTACTGATTTTATACTTTCTGGACCGCTCACTCTTACAACAGAAATTGCTCCAACGCCAGCGGGAGTTGCAAGAGCTGCAATTGTATCTTCGGTTTGTGATAGTATCATACTTCAACTCAAAAAAGAGATGTAAAATTATGATAAATGAAAAGCAGTAACAAGTGGAAGAAGTGCGCTTGTTAAACTAGAACAAAAGCTGGTTGCTTAAATGTGTGAGTCTCTTTTATTTTCAACTAAGTTTGACTTTTTACCAACCTTTTAACCGAAAATGGTTATATCAAAAACAACTCTTCCAGCTGTACTTCAAATATTTTCATACACTTTTAATCTGTTCAGCTGTTCTGATTTTTATGGATTACAATAATCGCAATATGCCGGGTCTTCTACTTTTTTTTTATTTGGATACATTTTTTCTTTTATAAATTTACAGTATTGACAAACGTAGATATAACTAATTATTGAACTTGTTGGTAAACCACATAAGCTACATTTTAGACCTTTTTTAGCATCAGTTATTCCAAAACCGGGCATTTTACATTTAGGACAGGTAGATTTAAGTTTTTGCACCAGCTTCTTTGTTGCTTTTTTTATCACGACCATTCGAGTTGGATTAAACATAGCTCGCATATCTGTTTCCACATATACAGAATTAAATTTCGAATAGAGATAATCATATGTCTTCTTTAAATTTTCAATGTCTACAATTCCTTTAAAAATATCTGAGGTTTCACTTTTTGACTTTCGGAGAATTAAGCCGTGTTTAGGAAAACCAATTTTTTTAGCAAATTCAATTAATTCATTTTGAGATTGAATTTGTCTGCCATTAAAATTAGTCGAATTACTTAGTTCTCTAACTAAAACTTCAATGTTGTTTATTTTATCGATAAAAATCAAAAACTCTTCATCTGTATTTATAAAAAACATTGATGGATGTGGTCCAAAAGAACCTTCGCTAGCAACCCCCAAATCACAATTGTTTAATTTCATTGCGCGGTAACATTTTTCTCTTGCCGTTGAAATAGGGTCCAGTTCTCTTTCTACCTCACCTGTAAAAGTTCCTAATGTATCGGTATCAAAAGTTTTATCTATAAAACAACGTACGCCCAATTCTTTTTCAAGAAATGGAGCAATAACTCTTTCTTTTTGATGCTTTGTTGCTATAATTAGTTTTCTGCCTTGAAACATTGTCATTTAGAATTGATACCTCAAACAAAATAACTAACAGACTCATACCGCCGTGCAAAATTTATCAACCGCTTTATTATTATAAACGGTTTATAACCGAAGAAGAATTATTCGAAAATCGATTTTCAAAATTCAGCCCTAACGCTGACGCTAACTAAACATAAGTGATGGCATTTTATCAACTTACAATTCAAGATTCACTGCTGTAAAAATATTTTTTTCAACTACCTGCCTATTCTACAATTACCATTGCTCAGCACTTTGACTGGTTAGTATAATCAATTGTTTATTTTTTAAAAGCGGGGCTCGCCAAAATATTTATTAAACCCAAATTATGCAATAAAAGATTAAAAACAAGCAATAAGATAAAAAGAATAAATAACTTAGAGAGAAACAACGAGCACTAAAAAAATGCAGAACATCAGATATGAAGTTGTAGAAAAACCTGTAACGGCTTGGGGCAGAATGAGGAAGATGAAAGAGTTGATAGACAGACCAGGAATAAGGGAATTTATGGAAAAACTTTTGCTCTCCGTACTGTTCTTCAAATGAACGACCCAATAAATTTGTAGTTTGAATATGCTGCCGATATCCTATCAGATATTTTATGTGAGTAATGCATTATGATAAATTATCGTTGAAACTTAATATTGTCGATGGAGATGGATCTGTTTGTGCGTATTCCTCAATAACATGAGCTGCTAAAACTTCTGCCGTTTGCATATTAGCGGCGCAATACGCCTCTTTAATTATTTCTAAAATAATTTTCTAAACATTTCTTGGAAGCTTTGAAGAAATGTTTCTCAGTTTATACGCATTACACTGTTGCCGGTCGACTTCCGGAAAACCTTTCTCCACCGCCGCAATCAATCCCTACAACCCATTGCTGATTACAAGCAGCGGCTGACTTAGTTCTTGTTTGCCCAATCCTTCAAAAAACACTTCCCAAAAGTGGACTAAAATGCGCTTTTCAGAAAAAGATTAAAAATGACTTGACAAGTGATAAATATATCGATATTTTTATATCGATAAAAAAAGAGCGATACATGGAAAAAGTAGAAAAGCACTTAGGCGGAATACCAGAACCTACATTGAGAAGGCTTCCAAAATATATTGATCTGCTTAAAGGATTACAGTCAACAAATGCTAAGTATGTTTCTAGCAATTACATTGCTGATAAACTTAACCTCGCTTCAATTCAAGTTAGAAAAGATTTGGCAATTACAGGAATTATTGGAAAAGCAAAATTAGGATTTGATTTAGATGAGTTGATTCGCTCGCTTAATCATACACTTAACAGGGATAATCTTAATGATGCTTTTTTGATTGGAGTTGGAAGATTAGGAAGCGCGCTAATTGGTTACCGTGCGTTTTCTACGTACGGATTAAATATAGTTGCCGCATTTGATAACGATCCGGAAAAAGTTGGCAAACAAGTAAACGGAATAGAAATATTGCCGGTTACAAAACTCGCCGGGCTTATAAAAAGAATGAAAGTCAACATTGGAATAATAACTGTTCCGGCTGAGTCTGCTCAACCAATTGCAGAAGAAATTGTCGAAGCCGGAATAAACGCCATCTGGAATTTTGCTCCAATTCATTTGAAAGTTGCAAAAGATGTAATTGTTGAAAACACACAGTTAACACAATCTCTTGGTGTGTTAACACATAAGCTGGCTGCAAAATTAAAGAAAGATTCTATAATGACGTTCAATAAATAACTAATAAATACATTACTGGAGAAACGATGAGTCAATTAGATGAACACAAATCGGCAATTGCCAGAAAATTTGAGAGAGTTTGCGAAATACTCGAACAAAACAATTATGATTCAAACCGATTAATCCATATTTTACAATCAGTGCAAGAAGAGTACAGGTATCTGCCGGAAAAGATTCTAACATTCATAGCAATCTCTTTAAAAATACCGCCAGCTAAGATTTATGGAGTTGCAACCTTCTATTCACATTTCGCATTAAAACCAAAAGGAAGATTTGTAATTAAAGTATGTGACGGCACAGCATGCCGCGTTAAGAACTCGCTTCCGATAATTGAAGCGATTTTTAAAAAACTTGACTTACATGAAACACAGAACACAACAGACGATATGATGTTTACGCTCGAAACAGTTTCTTGTTTGGGGGCTTGCGGGTTAGCTCCGGTTGTTGTTGTAAACGAAGAGGTGCATTCTTTAATGACGCCGCAAAAAACAATTGAGCTTATCGATACGATAATAACGGAGGAAGAGCATGAAAGCGTCTCTAAT
>DYHC01000004.1:17796-20203 GCA_020724325.1 Melioribacter roseus | reverse complement strand
CTGCGGAAATCAGTTTTATCCGCCATAGAACGGCGGACAAGTCCGTGTTTATCAGTGTTCTATTTACCTAAAAATAGTTTTTAGAGATGCCCATCAGTTAATAATAATAGCCGATTGTAAAATAAAAGAAGGTTGGACCCCAAACAGTTTTGCTTTTTGGCAGCGCTTCGGAAATGTAAAAGCTCCTGCCAACCGAAAAATCGGCAGGACCAATTGGAGTATTAAACGATATTGTAGCGCCCATACCATGACGTAAGTCTTTATACCTAATCTGCTCCTGTTCCGCCCATGCCGAGCCGAGATCGTATCGGAATTTTAAGTATGTATCAAAGAAAATTTTGAACGGCAGTTTCTGCATATATTCAATGGAGGAAGTAAAAATTTGGCGTCCTCTAAACTCGTGATCGCGAAATCCGAAGAACGCGTTTTGTCCGCCAAATGAAAAATGCTGACTAAGCGGTAATGTTTTATCGGAAAGCCCTATCATACCGCGGAAAATAAACGCATTTGGCGCATTAAGCCCCAATATGCTTTTGTAATCAATCAAAAATTTGGAATAACTTATATCTCCGCCAAGAGCCGTTTGTGCTGTTTCGTAAAATGCTTTTATTAAAAAGCCCTCTGTGGGGTATGGATAAGAATTTTGTGAGTCAATAATAAGAGAAAACCGCAAACTGCTTATATCCAGATTATATGTTGATCCTGTATAATCAAATTTGCTTTTAATAGCATCGCGTTGGTATTTAGCTTCGGCAGATAAATGCCCAAAACGACCGACCTGAGATCCAACGCTGAAGGATGCACCATAAAATATCTGTCTATATTCCCCGGTCTTGCTTCGCGAGAACCTGTTGTGTGCTTTCGGCGGATCATCGGAATAAACGCTAACATCATTAAAATCGTAGAATGCTCTTACTCTATAAGTAATATAGGTTTCAAAAACTCTGTTTGCACGATGTTCTAAAATATACGATCTGTTGCGGATACCGCCGGCTAAAATGGTGCCGACCTCTGTTCCTGTTCCAAGAAAATTATCATCTCGAATATCTAAAGAAAGCTGGGTCGCGTTTTCTTTGTCAATCCTCATCCCAACCCGCAAAATGCTCGATGGCTTCTCTTTAACAACAATTTTCAATTCGTTTCCGTCATCGGAATTTTCCGATCTTAATTCAATCTTTTCAAATAAATTAGTGCTTCTTAAATTTGTTAAACCTCTTTGCGCTTCTTCGAACCGCATGTAATCCCCGGCTTTTACGGCAAACTCGCGCGTAATAATATTTTCCTTTGTCTTTGTATTCCCTACAACGTGAAGTTTTGAGACGCTGCCTTCATCAATAATTAGATGCATAGTACCGCTCACTTCATCAAACTCGATTTTTTCAATTTTCGCGAGTATATATCCAGACTTTTTATACTCTCGTAAAATCTCGAGTGCAGCGCTGAGTGTTTTTAACGAATTAAACGGTTTGTTTATGAGACTGGATAGTTTATTTGCTAATTCCTCTCTATTAAAAATCGAAACCCCGGTTATCTCGTAGTAGGAAACTTCGCGGTTCTTCTCTGCAATTACGTTTAGGTGTGTAGTTTCTCCAATTGGTTCTAATTCAACCAAAATCTTTTTGTAATCACCCGTTCTCTGAATTTTATAGAGTTCATAAAGTATATCAAGGTTAGTGAGCGAGTCTATTCTAACTTTATCCCGAAAAAAATAATTGCGGATTTCCAGCGGCACATCTTTAACGAAAACATTATAATATTTTTTTTCGTTTATGCCTAAATTGCTTTTAAACTGACTTTCAATTTCTTCTTTTATAGACGTTACAGTTAGCTTTGCACTTATAATCCCTTTATTTATCAAAGAATCGATATAAAAGAAATCGGAGTTTTTATGGTTTCCAAGTACGGGCTGAATTATAAAATCTGCTTCTTCGAGCTGTTGTTCGTTTAATATCTGCATCGGAATGCTTACAAGCTGGTCTGCAATTACCCATGGATATTTCAATTCGCTCTCTTCGTAAAGAGGACTTACCGCATTAGCCGCAATCACAATATCGGCGCCAAGTTTTCTGGTCTCTTTAACCGGAATATTTGCAACGAGACCTCCATCTACAAGTGTTAGTGTGTCTTTAATAACCGGCGGAAGTAAAAGGGTTACAGAAGAACTTGCTTGCATTGCAACTCCGAGCGGTCCCTGGTCAAAAACATATTTTTTTCCGTAAACCAAATCGGTTGCAATCGCTCTGTAACGAAACCTAAGCTTGTTGTAATCTTCTGCTTTAATTGGCGCATTAAGAGCAAGCAGGTTTAGAAAATTTGCACCCCTTTGACCGGAGCTCAATGACCGGGGCAGAATAGGTGTAAACCCATCCATGCGGAGAGAAAATATAGCTTTGTCTTCTGTAATTTT
>DYHC01000004.1:0-17786 GCA_020724325.1 Melioribacter roseus | reverse complement strand
GACAAAAAGTTCGTTTCTACTCGATTGTTCAATTGAAAATAATTCGTTCCACTTCGTATTCATTGCAATCGAATCGAGTTCATCAAGAGAATAGCCGGATGAATACATGCCCCCGACAATACTTCCCATACTTGTACCAACAATAATATCAATAGGAATTTGTTCTTCTTCAAGAACCCGTAAAATTCCAATCTGGGATAATGCTCTTGCGCCGCCTCCGCTTAAAGCAAGTCCAACTCTTGGAATATTTACCGGAACTTGTATTGTTAAATCAAACGGAAGGCGTTTTGCCTCGAGGCGTAATTTAAGTGTGTCTTTGTTTTGTCCAAAAAGCAGTGATGCTGTAAATAAAATTACAGCCGATATTTTAGCAGGTCTAAACATTTTTTTGTCTGTAATAAACTGCTTTAATCAAAAAATGATTTTCGATAGAAGCAAAAATTTATCTTTTCTTTTTCGCGGCTCTTCTTTGATCCTGAGCTTGCTTTTCTGCAGCTTCCATCATTCTTGCCATAAATCCTTTTTTCTGTTTCGGATTTTCAACCGGAACAAGCTCTCCGTCGCTTTTTTTATTATTAACATAATATTGCTGACCAATTGACAACAGGTTGAACATAAAATAATAAAGATTGAGTCCGGAGGGGAACGTCATAAACAAAGCAGTGAACATAACCGGCATTAAATAAACCAGCATTTGTTGAGCGGGATCTTTAATACTCATCTTCTGCTGAATAAACATCGTAATTCCAAGAAGAATGGCAAGCCCGCTTACAACATCTATGCCGAATAAAGGAATTTTAAATGGAAGATGATAGATTACATCGGGTTCAGAGAGATTATTAATCCAGAGCATAAAGGGCTGCTGACGAATATCAATAGCAACGTTGAACAAGCTCCACAATGCAATCAGAATTGGCATTTGCAGCAGCATTGGCAAGCATCCGCCCATAGGGTTTATTCCATAAGTAGAATAAAGCTTCATGGTTTCTTTCTGGACCTTTTGCGGATCGTCTTTATGCTTTTCCTTAAGCTCGGTAATCTTAGGCTGAAGAAGCTGCATCTTCTTCATCGATTTTAAGCTCTGCCTTGTTAATGGATGAAGTGCAATCTTTATAATAATAGAAAATACTATTATCACTAAGCCGTAGTTAGGAATAAAACTATGAAGGAATTGAAGCAGCGGTAAAAGTAGATACTCCGATATAGGTCTAATTACAAAACGGAGCCCAAAGAAGCTTCCAAAATCAACTATTGACTGGAAATGGTTACCGTACTTTTTTAGAATATCATAATCAATCGGACCTATATATAATTTGAAAGAATCTTTTTGAAGTCTATCGTTCTTAAACGGCATTTTTATGCTGGCACTATAAACCTCCCTTACGCCATATTTATTCTGCGAACCGACTCCTTCAAAATAAGCTCCGCCTTCATTGCTTGGTTGTTGGGGTGCTAATGCTACAACAAAATATTTATTTCTAACGGCAATCCAATCAACTTTGCCGTTAATATCTTTAGTAACTTTTTCGCCGCTATGTCCGGCATCAATAATTACCTGTTCATCACCCGCATATAGGCTTGCGTTAGAAAAATTTGCTTCGTCAACAGAATTTTTTTCGGTGAAATTAATTCCGCTCGACCAAACAACATCGTAACGAAAACTGCTTATAACATCACTCATGTTTTCAAGTTCAATATCAACCTTGGTGGCATAATCGTTAGCATAAAAAACAAAATTCTTGCGTATGGCTCTGTTATCGGCTGTTCTGAATTCATAAACAGATTTGAGCGAATCTGTTCCTGTAATTCTATAATAATGGCTTGATAAATCTGAATTAAAATCGAGCGCCGATGTATTAACGAGTTTACCTTCTTTAGTAACAAAGATAATGTTAAAATCCCCGCCCTGGTTCTGATTTATTAGCTGCACATGTCTATCGAAAAAATTAGATGTATCTTTTACATCATAACGATACCAGGTACCATATTTCTTAAGATAATATTTTCTTAATCTAGCGCCTTTGGTAGTCATTTCCAGCTTAACCAGCTCGGTTTCTATCGTAACAATTTTTTCTTTTTGCTCGGGAAGGTCTCCGAAAGGCGCCGGCTTAATTTGCTCGGTATCTTTTTTGGCAGATTCCTGCACGGGTTTAGCTGCAACAGTATCTTGCTTTACAAGGGTTGAATCCTCTTCTTTGGTTTGTTGCGGCGGAGGCGTTGGCGAATTAATGTAGAGCCAAACAACTAAAATTAATCCGATTAGAATAAACGCAAGTGTGGTATTTCTATCCATTCAAATTCCTATAAATTATTCAACGGGATCGTAACCCCCTTTATTAAAAGGATTACATCTTAAAATACGCCATACAGACTTAGCTCCCCCTTTAATAACGCCAAATTTTTCGAACGATTGAACCGCATATTCCGAACAGGTTGGAAAAAAGCGGCAAGAAGGGGGTAATGCGGGCGATATTAATTTCTGATATATTTTTATGACGAAAATAAAAATTGATCGCATCTTATAATTTCGATCTTATCTGATTCAAAAGATCTACAACATCACCTTCAATATCTTTCAGATAAATCTTTTTATTATTCAGTTGATTAAGAGTACCCGGAGAAAGAATTACAAACAGCTTCAAACCTTTTTGACTGCAAACCGATTTAATCTGACTTTTATTAAGGCGATATAGTTCCCTTAAAAGTCTCTTTACTCTGTTTCTCCAAACGGCGTTGCCGGATTTTTTTGAAACAGTAAATGCTGCTTTAATTCCGTTGCTGCCCGGATTTTTTACTAAATAAAAAGCGGCTTTTAATCGATTAGAAGAGGAAAAAAAAACTTCTCCCTTTGTAAAAACTAATTCGAATTCCTTTTTACTTTTGATTCTTTCTGATGAAGAAAGACCAAACTGTTTCAATTAGTCCTCCTCGCCCTTGAATGCGAGGTTACAACAAACAACAATTTATCTAAAAGTGCAATATCGCTAAGCTGCAGACACAATTTAATTTTCGTCGCTAACGGTTAACTTCTTTCTCCCCTTAGCTCTTCTGCTGGCAAGAACTTTACGACCGTTTTTAGTAGACATCCTTTCTCTAAAACCGTGTTTATTCTTTCTTTTGGTTTTACTTGGCTGAAAAGTACGTTTCATGTTTATCCTTTAGTCCATTTGAAAGTGCGCAAAATTAAACAAAATATGGGTAAGAACCAATATTTGGTTAACGCCGTTATCTCGTGTGCAGTAACTGATGTTACGCATGAGTTAAAAAAGCCTTTGCCACAAAATAACTAAAATCATTTGTGAAAATTCGTGTTATTAGTAGCAAAAATTATTAAGAAATGTATTACAATATTTCTTGTAATGAACGATTATAAAAGAAGAGATCGCCACAAAATCACCAAAGCACTAATAGACACTAAAACCATTTGTGAAAATTCGTGTAATTAGTGGCAAAAATTATTAAGAAATGTATTACGATATTTTTTGTAATAAATAATTATAAAAAAAGTGATCGCCACAAAACCACAGAAGCGCTAATAGACACTAAAATCATTTGTGAAAATTCGTGTAATTAGTGGCAAAAAAATTACTCGTGCGTAACATCGGCGAATAAATAGAGTAGGGCGGAAATCTCAGCAAACAGCCCAGCCGAAGTACTGTTCACCAAAATAACCGCCGCCATCCAGAAAACCTTTGTGAGGGTTACTCGTTTCCCGAAGAGAGTACGTATTTACATAAACCATTTCAACATACGTGCCTCTATCAAATTTTCATTTTTCTCTGATTTTACCTGTTTTTTGAATAACGCTTTGTTTCAAAATGATTTGATTTACAGAAATGAGTCAGCACTAATAAATTCTTCTTAAAACATTAGCTATGTAACGTTATTAAGAAGTGGGGTTTTAGATTTGACTAATTGTGTTACGAGGTTATTGGAATTTTCTACTGCTTATTGCTTTGGTGTAGAGGTCTATATACTTTTCGGCAGAGCGCTTCCATGAATAATCTTTACCCATTCCATTAAGCTGAATTTTCTTCCAGGTGCCTTTCAAATGGAAATCATTTACAGCTCTATGAACAGCGTGGATTAAAGCATTTGCGGAATAATCATTGAATGAATAACCCGTTCCAATCTCTTTACCCTGAGCAAGAAACTCGTTCCAGTCCAAAACAGTATCTGCAAGTCCGCCGGTTTTTCTAACGACCGGAACTGTTCCGTACTTTAATGAATAGATTTGATTCAAGCCGCAAGGTTCGTAATAAGAAGGCATAAGAAAAATATCTGATCCGGCTTCAATTAAGTGCGCAAGTTCGTTATTGAAGCCGAAGTAAACAGAAACATTGTCTGGAAAATGATTTCTTGCATGCTGAAACATTTCTTCAAATTTGTATTCGCCGCTTCCCAGAATAACCCACTGTGCGTTAAGCTCCATTAAATGATTAAGTGCTTGCGCAATTATATCAAATCCTTTTTGTGCAACTAAACGCGAGACAATTCCAATTAAAGGAACATTTTCATTAAACGGAAGGCGTAAAAGATCGAGCAGGAATTTTTTGTTCTTCAATTTACCCGATAAGTCGCCGGCAGAATATTTATACGGAATAAATGTATCGGTTTCGGGATTCCACACACGGTAATCAACACCATTAAGAATTCCATAAAAATCCTTTTTGCGCGATGCAAGGTAATTTTGCATGCCATAACCAAATTCGGGTATTAACAACTCCTTTGCATAGGTTTCGCTTACTGTATTAATTACATCTGAAGAATATATTCCAGCCTTAAGAAAATTAACACCGCCTTCGTACTCGCCGATTCCTCCGTGTAAAAAATATTTATCTCTTATTTCTGCTTTTGCTAAAGAATTCTTCGCAAATCTTCCCTGATAGGCAACATTGTGAATAGTTAATACTGTTGCCGTATCATCAAACATTCTGTCCCAGGAATAATTATCTCTAACCAATAAAGGAACAAGCGACGTTTGCCAGTCGTTGCAGTGAATAATATCCGGTTTCCATTTCAAATGCTGAATTACTTCAATAACACCTTTCTGAAAAAGGATGAATCGTTCATCTTCATCAGAATCGTTCGTATAAATTCTAAATCGGTGGAAATAGTGAGGACAGTCGATAAAATAGATTTCTGCATTTGAATCGGGCAGACAAGCTTTATGCACATGGATAGAATGAGCTCTTCCATCAACACGAACGGGGATCTCGCCTAAATCCCATTGATAATGGAGCCCATACTCAGCCTCTCCAAATGTATTATACTTTGGCATAAAGACTTTTACATCGTTACCGAGTGCTTCAATTTCTTTAGGGAGTGAACCGGCTACATCTGCAAGTCCGCCCGTCTTTGCATATGGAAATACTTCGCTTGAAAGAAATGCTATTTTCATTAGACAAGAATTATTGTGCTTTCAAAAATACGCAAAAGAATATTGACGGGGCAGATAATTATCCAGCCATTATTCTCACATCTATTGCATAAAAAGTTCCGTCCGGATTTACTGCTAACGGATTTAGATCGAACTCGGTAATGTTTCCATTTTCGATCATCATTGTTGCACAAGATTTAATTATTGCTTTTAATTTGTCTATGTCAATTGGCGATTCGCCTCTAACTCCTTTTAATATTTTTCCGATCTTTGTTCCATCAATCATTTCCTCAATATCCTCATTACACAAATAGCATGATCTAATTGAAGTATCGTCATACACTTCAACATATTTTCCGCCAGATCCAAACATTATTATAGGACCGAAAGATGGATCGCGAAAACCGCCTATTAACAATTCATGCTTAATTGATATTTGGGGCTGTATCAGAAATTCTTCTACTTTTAGACCGATATTCTTAAACCTGTTTTCTATTTCGCTGGATTTGAATAGCAAATCGTCCTTCGAATTAATGTTAAGTTTAACAGCGTCGAGTTCGGATTTATGAATTACTTCCTTGCTTATTCCTTTAATAACTAGCGGATAGACGTCCGGCTTGTAAAATTTAAGGTCGCCCGGCTTAATACAGTCTTGCTTAACAATCGGAATATTATATTCGCTGCAAATATTATTTACTTCCGCTTGCGGCAGGAATCCGGCTATTAAATTTTTACCGGCGCCATTCTTTCTTTTTATTGCTTCTAAATATTCATTTTTATTGTCATAAAGCTTTTTCTTGGACTTAGAATAATAAAACATGTTCGAAAGGACTTCTGCTGGGTCTTCGGGATTTCTAAATAATGGAAGTTTCTTTTTCGACTCGCGACGATACCTATTCCAAAATTCAGGTAACGGCATTACAGTCTGAAGAATCGGTTTTTCGCTGTTAATCGAATTAACCATTTCCACTACTTCTAATGGAGAAACCATAACCGGCTCAACAAAAACAGAAATTACCGCGTCAACATTTTTGTCTGCGGCAACAATTTCATTTACTTTTTTATAAACTTCTGCATTAGCTGCCGGCAACAGATCAACCGGATTTGAGATGCTTCCTTCCGGATGCACAATTTCTCTCAATTTTTTCATTGTCTCTTCAGAAAAACCAGCAAGCTTAAGACCCTCCTTTTCAATTTTATCTACACATAAAATGGCGGGACCGCCGGCATTAGTAACAACGGCAATCTTATTTCCTTTTGGAATTGGGAAGTTCTCGAATCCTTTTGACGTATTAATGAGTTCGGTAAGGTTATCTGCTCTTACAATTCCAAATTGTTTTAACACGGCATCAATTATTTTGTCATTGCTGCTTAAAGCGCCTGTATGGGAAGATGCAGCTTTCATACCGCTTTCAAATTTGCCAGCTTTCAATATTATTGTTGGTTTTTCGACTTCACTTTTAATGAATGGAAGAATAAAACTCTCACCGTTAACAAAACTTTCGAGATAGCATGTAATTATTTTAATATTGTTATCGCTCTGCCAATAAAGAATAATGTCGTTCTCATTTATATCTGCTTTGTTTCCAACGCTGATGAAATGGGCAAATTTTATATCGGTTTCGCGCACAGAATTTAGAACTGCCGCACCTAAAGCACCGCTTTGAGACAAGAACCCAATTGCTCCAAATTCTGGCTGCTCTGCTACAAATGTTGCGTTAAGCTTTGTCGATTCAATAGTGTTTATTACGCCCATACAATTAGGTCCTACAAGACGCGCGCCTGAATGCTTAATTTTATCTAAAATTCTTTTTTCGAGGTACTCGCCTTCTTTGCCAATCTCTTTAAATCCCGCAGTAATTAAAACAACGGCTTTAACATTTTTACCGAGCAGCAAATCGATCGTCTGTTCTGCAAACTGTTTTGGAACTACAACTATTGCAAGGTCAATCGGTTCGTTAATTTCTTCTATTGTGCGAAAACACTTGTAACCAAGTATTTCGTCTGCCTTTGGGTTAACAGGAAAAACTTTTCCTGTGTAACCGTAACTTTTTATTGTTTTTAATATTTCGAAGCCTACACTCTTTTCTTTTGTTGATGCGCCGGGTATGCAGATTGTCTTGGGATAGAAAATCTTTGATATCAAATTCATGCAGAATCCTTGATTTATTTACTGATGTTACGCATACGTTTAAAAATCCTTAGCCACGAAATCACAGAAGCACCAAATGACACTAAAATCATTTGTGAAAATTCGTGTAATTAGTGGCAAAAAAGTCACCCATTATGTAACATAAGTTATTCAATAATTATTGAATCCAGCAAAACAAAAATAACCATTTAATTCTCGTAAACGTATAACAATTAAATTAACCGTTCAGCCAGTTATGTAATATTTGCCTGCCAAATGTTGTCATTATCGATTCTGGATGAAACTGTACTCCCTTTACATTACGGCTGTTGTGCGATAGAGCCATAATAACCCCGTCGTCTGATAGAGCAGTAATTCTGAGATCGGAAGGAAAATTTTTTGTTGAAAGGAACCATGAATGATAAAGACCAACTTTTATTTTATCCGGAAGATTCTTGAAGATGATTTCGTTTCTATCTGTTATTAGAGTCGGCTTGCTGATTCCGTGCATAACATTATTAAGGTTGGAAAGCTTTGCGCCGTAATATTCGCCTATTGCTTGATGACCAAGACAAACCCCAAAAATACTTTTACTTTTATCGTATCTTTTAAGAATTTCAAACATTACAGGGAAATCTTTCGGCAAGCCGGGTCCGGGTGTAAATATTATTTTATCATATTGCTCAACTTCATCAACTTCAATTCGTTCACTTTTTTTAATACCAAAATCATTGTACCCAATTCTTCTAATCATCTCTGCAAGATTGAATGTAAATGAGTCGTTATTATCAACAATTAGCAATTTCATTTGTTCAATTTTCATAAATTAGTCACCGACTAATATAATCTTATGAATGGAAAATAGAATAGAAATAATTGAATTAATGAACGAATACGGAAGGAATAAAATTCCTTTTTTGTTCATAATAGATTTTGAAATGGAAAATCCGAGGATTATAAAAATTGACGAAGTTGATACAGACAGAATACTTTACAAGCTGAACGATGTAAAAAATTACGATAATGAACTTACCACAACCAAAGAATTGTATTTCAATAAATTTCCTGCTAGCTGCGATGAATATATCCGGGCATTCGAAGTTGTAATGAACCACATCAAAGCCGGGAACACCTACTTATGCAATCTTACCTTTCCAACCGGAATAGAAACGAATTACAGTCTGTTAGAATTATTTTATTCAAGCCTGGCAAGATATAAGTTGTATTATGAAGATCGGTTCGTTGTATTTTCGCCTGAATGTTTTGTTAAGATTGATAATGGAAGGATCTACTCGTTCCCAATGAAGGGAACTATTGACGCATCAATACCGAATGCAAAAGAAATAATTTTAAGCGATGAAAAAGAGCTTGCGGAACACCTAACAATTGTAGATTTAATAAGAAATGATCTAAGCATAACAGCAACAAATGTAGTAGTAGAAGATTTTAGATATGTAGAAGAAATAACAACCAACCAGAAAAATTTGCTTCAGGTTAGTTCGAAAATAAGCGGAATACTGCCGGATAATTATCCCTCCAAAATTGGCGGTATAATTTTTAGTCTTCTTCCAGCCGGATCAATAAGCGGCGCTCCTAAGAAAAAAACTGTAGAAATTATAAAAGAAGCCGAGAATTATAAACGCGGTTATTACACCGGAGTTTTCGGAGTATTTGATGGAAAACAATTAGACAGCGCTGTTATGATCCGCTTCATTGAAAAAATTGGAAATCAATATTACTTTAAAAGCGGCGGGGGAATTACTTTTATGAGCACGCCATTGTCAGAATATAAGGAATTGGCAGATAAAGTTTATGTCCCTATTATTTGAAACAATTAAATTCACGAATGGAAAGTTTTTTAATCTTTCTTTTCATAACGAGCGCATGAACAACGCTCGAAAAATTTTGTTTAATAAGAAGGATCCAATAAACCTTGCCGAAATTTTAGCCACGCCACAAATAGAATATGGTATGGTTGTAAAAATCAACGTCTATTATTCTGAAGAAATTGAAGAAGTGAAATATTCTATTTATGAACCAAAGAAAATAGAAAAACTCAAATTGATTGCTTGCGATGAAATTGATTATTCATATAAATATTCCGAAAGAAAGATCTTTGATGAACTAAAGAAAAGAGCAGATTGTTCGGAAACAGAAGATATTCTAATAATAAAAAATAAGTTTATAACAGATACATCTTATTCAAACATAGCATTTTTTAATGGGACGAAATGGATTACTCCATCAACGCCATTATTGACCGGCACTAAAAGAGCACAACTGCTAAAAGACGGAATAATTTCTGAACACGAAATAAAAAGAGATGACTTAAAAAAATATTATTCAGCAAAACTTTTTAATGCGATTCTCGACTTTAATGACTGCCCGACACTGCCTATTACATCGATCTATTAATTACAAACCCGTTTTAATCAGCACAAATCAGTTAGATCAGCGTGTTATTTTCCATATTTCCAATTGCGCGGTTTTCCTTTAGAAAGCAAATCGATGATGCTTTCCAGAATCCAAAGGCACAATACTGTTTAAATGCAGCCATACTGCACATCATTCCTTTGTAATCGAAATGCGGAAAACTCCATTTCATTGTTTCTTCAACTTCTGGACAAGCTTTATGAACTAAATCTCTCAAATGTTCGAAGATAGGTCAGGCAAAATCTTGCGGCTTTGCAATGTAAGCATTAACACGCGGATCTTTTTTGCACATTGTAATTTCTGCTTTAATTTGATTGAACATAGAAAAAATTTCATACAACCACTAACCCCGCCCCTCAAGTAATCTAAAAGCAGAGACGGGCGCAAAACAATTAATATCTTACGAAACAAATCTTGACTTACTTTATTAAAAAGTATATCTTTGCAATAAAATTATTACAAAAGGAGAAACGATGGAAGTCGGTTATGTAACAACAAAAGGACAATTAGTTATTCCTTCAAAACTCCGGCGAAAATTTGGCATTAAACCCGGAACACGAGTTAATTTTTTTGAGGAGGGAGATGGTATTAAAATAATACCGATAACGGCTGAGTTAATAGATGCTAATAAAGGTTTTATGAAAACCGGAGGACGGTTGTTAAAAGCACTAATGGAAGAAAAAAAGAGAGAGCGGGAGTTATGAAAAGATATGTTTTAGACTGCTACGCTTTAATGGCATATTCTGAAGGAGAGCGGGGTGTTGATGCGGTTGCAGAAATATTAAAAGACTCTCTTGCTGATAAAGCAGAAGTTTTTTTATGTGTAGTGAACTGGGGAGAAATGTATTATATATCTTTAAGAGAAGGCGGAAAAGAAAGAGCGGAGCTTTATAAAAACACGCTGGCACGCTACCCGGTTAATATTGTTGAAGCAAATAAAGAATTAACACTCCAAGCTGCACATTATAAAGCTTTTCATAAAATGTCTTATGCAGATGCTTTTGCGGCGGCAACAGCAAAACTAAAAAAAGCCGTTCTTGTTACCGGCGACAAAGAGTTTAAATCACTAGAAAATGAAATAAAGATTAACTGGTTATAAAGAGGTAGCGATGAATTCAAAAAAATTATTATTCGATTTAATTAATGCATCCGATGAAACTGAAGTGCAAAAAATAATCGATAATGATAAAACTCTTAATAACCCTAAAAACTGGGCTCCATATGGCGATAATGAAACAAATTTCAATACAGTATTAAACCAACAAGGAGAATCTGTTGAAGCGTTAATTGAGAAACCGATCAATTCTATACATGCATTATTGCTTAGGGAGTGTAAATTAAGAGGGATAAATCCAAAGAGGTTTAGTATGCCCAAAACCAATGTGGATTATTGGAGAGAAAAAATAGAGCGCAACAAAAAACGAGATAAAAAAGTAAATTCATTATTGAAAAAAGAGGGCTGGAAAGTAATCGGGCTGTGGGAAGAGGACATAAAAAAAAATACAGATCGTTGCCTTAATAAAATATTGCATGCTTATTATAAACAACCTACTTGAATAGAAATATACCATTCATGCAGCCGGACCTTAATTATTTTTAAGGCAATGATTATTAAGCATTATCGTAAAATTTATTATAAAATAAATGAAAACAAAAAATATTCTGATAGAAGCCCCGAGAGGCGAAATAATTCTCTACAAAGCCCCTGATGGCAGCTTGGCGCTTGATGTAAAGCTTGAAGAAGAAACGGTTTGGCTAACACAAGCCCAAATGGTCAAGTTGTTTGAAAACACAAAACAAAATATCAGCTTACACATAAATAATATTTTTAAGGAAGGGGAATTGTTAAAAAATTCAGTTGTCAAGGAATACTTGACAACTGCCGCTGACGGAAAGCGCTACAAGACCAACTATTACAACTTAGATGTAATTATCTCTGTCGGTTATCGAGTTAAATCGAAGCGCGGTACTCAATTCCGAATTTGGGCAAATAAAATTTTGAAAGAATATCTAATTAAGGGCTATGCTTTAAATGAGCGAAGGCTGAATGAACAAACTGATAAATTACGCGAACTAGAAAAATTAATTGATAATTTTTCTCTGGTTACAGAAAGATACCAATTAGAACAAGATGTTTTTTCAGGAATATTAAAAGTCGTTTCGGATTACACGCGAGCTCTCGATCTTTTAGACCAATATGATTATCAATCACTAAGAATTAAAGGTACAGCTAAAGAAGAACCTTTTAAAATAAATTACAATAAGGCAAAGAAAGTAATTGATGAATTGAAAATAAGTTCGGCTCGTCGAATCTGTTTGGAAAAGAAAAAGATAATTCCTTTAAAAGCTCAATCACTACAATTTATCAAACATTTGGCGGTAAAGAATTGTACCCAAGCGTTGACGAAAAGGCGGCAAATCTTTTATACTTCGTAATAAAAAATCATTCTTTTGTTGATGGTAATAAAAGAATAGCCGCATCAATAGTTTTGTGGTTTCTGGATAAAAATCAAACTCAATATAAAGCAGCGGGTGAAAAGCGTATTGCCGATAATGCGCTTGTAACTCTCTGTCTTATGATTGCCGAAAGCAATCCGAAAGAAAAAGATATATGATAAAAGTAGTTGTGAATTTAATTAACAAAAACAATTAAAAAGCCCTCTTATTTGTAGAGGATTGTATGAAGCTGTAGATGAGATTTAAACTATACATAGAATACGAAGGCACTCGTTACAGCGGCTGGCAAATGCAGAAGAATGGTATATCAATTCAAGGTAAATTGTATGAAGCCGCCGAAAAAATTTTTAAAGGTGAACGTATTGAAATTTACGGCTCTGGCAGAACCGATGCCGGCGTTCATGCTCTTGAACAAATAGCCCATCTGGATGTTAATACAATGCTTGCCCCAGAAATAATTAAAATGAAACTGAACGATGAGCTGCCGTCAGACATAAATATTCTTGAGGTAGAAAAAGCCAGTCTTAAATTTCACGCGCGTTACGATGCTAAATGCAGAATCTATTTATATCAAATTTCCCGGCGAAGAACTTCTTTCGGGAAACCATTCGTGTGGTGGATTAAAGATAAGCTAAGCTTCGATAAAATGTTAACCGCTTCAAAATGTTTTATCGGCATGCACAATTTTATTTCGTTTGCCGATGAAGACGACGCGGAAAAATCAACAAAGGTTCTTATCGAAGATATTCAGATGAAAGAGGAAGGAGATTTAATATTAATTAGAATAATTGGTTCGCACTTTTTATGGAAACAGGTCCGAAGAATGATTGGTGTTCTTGTAGAAGTTGGAAGAGGTAATTTGACCAGCAAAGAGATCAAATATTTTTTAGAACACAACTCACCAACACCGGCAAGATATACCGCTCCTCCTTCGGGGTTATTTTTAGAAAAAGTAATTTACTCCGGCGAAAAATTAAACAAAAATTTATCTTCCATTATTAAAATAAAATCAGAATTACAGACAACCGACAACTGATAACCGACAACCAACAACCCAATCACTAATCACCAATCACAGTTCTTTAATATAACATCTTCTGCGTTTATGCTGCCGTCCTTCGTAATGCCGCCACTGAGCTTGAACTTTAGTATTGCTTTCGAGTTCAGGATTCGATTCAACTTTAGATATGTTATTAGCAATATATATTTTGTTAATCTCATACATCATTAATGCATTCACTCCCTTATCCTGATAATCGGGTCGTACTCCGGTTAAGTAAAGATCAACGGAGTCGTTTTTCTTAAGCGCCTTCAATATATGAATAAACCCGAATGGAAATAATTTTCCTTTAGCTTTCTGGAAAGCTTTAGACAATGAGGGCATCGTAATACCAAATGCAACCACCTCGCCTTTTTCATTTAATACTACAGGAACAAATCCCGGTTTTATAAATCCGAAATACTGTTTAACATATAAATCAATTTGTTTTTCGGTTAGAGGAACAAAGCCGTAAATATTTTCATATGCTTGATTCAAGACGTGGAAAATTTCGTGAGCATACGGAAGAAGGTCTTTTGCTTTTTTAACATCCAGCATTTTCAAATTATATCTCTCGAAAACTGCTTTTGCAATCCGCTCTACTTTATCTGGAATCTCTTTAGGCGGAACAAGCTCGAACTCAAGCCAGTCGATATCTTTCCTGTATCCATATTTCTCTATATGTTCTGCGTAATAAGGATAGTTATAGATTGTTGCTATTGTTGGCAGTTCTTCAAATCCTTCTATCAACACGCCTTCTGGATCCATGTCGGTAAAACCAAGCGGACCGTGTATCGACTCGCATCTAATTTCCTTTGCCCAGTTTTCAACTGTATCAAATAATTTTGTTGAAACCTCTTCGTTATCAATAAATTCAATGTATCCAAACCGTGCAATCTTTTTACCCACTTTTTCATTATAGCGTTTATTTATAATTCCCGCAATTCTACCAACAATATTTTCATCTTTATAGGCAAGCCAGTATTGTGCTTCGCAAAATTCTAACGCCGGGTTCTTGGCTGTATCAAGATTTCTATACTCATCTATTAAAAGCGGAGGGACCCAGTACTTGTTATCGGCATAATGTTTATATGGAAATTTTATGAATTTCTTAAGGTGCTGCGCAGTTGTTACTTTTCTAATCTCTATGCTCATTTAATTTCCGGGTAATTAAGTAGCAAATCAATTTTAATAATGAACTGATTCAAAGATAATTTTATTTCTGTTCAGAATGCAACTTAAATTGTAATTGAACTAACTCCGCTGCTTGGCAGTCTTTATTTCAGCGTTCCCATTTTTGAAACAAATACATAGAATTGGTTAACTTTAGTATAAAAACATTGCGAATGTCGGAAAGTTCTGCGCGTTTAAAATTATACTGGAAACCCCTTGCGGCGGTTAGCTTTTGGGGTGCTTCGTTCATTGCTACATAATATGCTCTAGAAGAAATTAAACCGCTGGCAATAATCCTGATAAGGCAGCTGCTTGGAATTGGATTGTTAATTTCAATTGCGCTTTACCAAAAACAGAGCTTTGCAATAAACATAAAGGAACAGAAATGGATTTTCCTTCTCTCTGGAATTGCTTCATTACATCTTTATATTCAAGTAACGGGATTGCAATATACTTCTGCTTCAAATACCGGATGGATTATTGGAATTACACCGGTCTTTATGGTTATACTTGCTCGTCTTTTTTATAAAGAGCGAATTACGCTTACACAAACAGCCGGCATCACAATTGCATTTTTAGGTCTTTTGCTTTTGGTAAGCAAGGGAAATTTTACATCGATAGACCTTATCTCAAACAAAGGCGATTTTCTTGTATTGCTGAGTTCTTTTACATGGGCAGTTTACTCGCTCGTAGGTAAAAAAATAACAATAACTTATCCGCCATTAATGACCATTCTCTATTTATTTATAATGATGTCGTTCTATTTGATTCCATTTACAATTAATGCAGAGAACATTTCTTCCGTTCTTTCTCTATCAATAACCTCTTGGATCTCAATTCTTTTTCTTGGACTTTTCTGTTCAGGGGCTGCTTATGTACTCTGGGCGCAATCTTTAAGCGATTTGCCGGCTGCGAAAGTCGGTGCGTTTTTATATATAGAGCCATTTGTTACGGTCTTTGCAGCATGGATTCTTTTAAACGAAGCGATAAGTTTATTAACTTTTGCAAGCGGATTAATAATAATCGGCGGCGTGGTTCTTGTTAACAGAAAATAATTCTTGATTATTATAGAATAATAAAAAACTTTTTTACAGAGAAAGACAATTACCTTTTTGAATTTGCCTGGAAATTCAAATACTAATAACTTTTTTGTAAGGGAATGATAATGAAATCGAATAATTTTTTAAAATCAATTTTTATGATTATTGCTGTTCTAATTTTATTTCAAAGTTGCGGAGGAAGAGAAGTGAAAGACGCTGCAGATTTAGTATTAACGAATGCTGTTGTTGCTACAATGGACGAATTAAACCCGGATGCAGAAGCAGTTGTAATTAAAGACGGTAAAATTTTATTCGTCGGTTCAGTTGATGGCGCCGAATCATACATAGGTGATTCAACCGATGTAATAGATTTGGAAGGAAAATTTGTGATGCCCGGGTTTGTGGAGAGCCATGCTCACTTTTTAGCGCTCGGGAAATCGAAACAGATTCTTGATTTGAGAGAAACAAAAAATTGGGACGAAGTAATTGCTGTGGTTGCAAAAGCTTGTGAATCCGCTCGACCCGGGGAATGGATTGTTGGACGAGGGTGGCATCAAGAAAAGTTTGACCCGGCACCAAATCCAAATGTTTATGGTTATCCGGTTCATTATGAATTAAGCAAAGCTTCGCGCAGCAATCCTGTTATGCTTTCCCACGCAAGCGGTCATGCAATATTTGCAAATGAATTTGCAATGAATCTTGCCGGCATTTCTAAATTAACCATGAATCCTGATGGCGGTACAATTGTCCGCGACTCGGTTGGAAATGCAATAGGCGTATTCGAAGAGAATGCAGAAAATTTAATTGCAAAATTTTATGAAGACTATTTGAACAATAGAAATGCGGAAGAGATAAAGCAAGATTACATAATTCAAATAAAACTTGCTTTGGAAGAATGCTTAAGAAAAGGGATTACATCATTCCATGATGCTGGAGAGACATTTGAGTTGATCGATTTATTTAAACAACAAGCCGATTCAAATAAACTCTCAATTCGTTTAAATGTTATGATAAACGACACATACGATAAAATTGAAGAGAAGTTAAATGATTACAAACTGATTGGTTACGCCAACAACTTTTTGACGGTTCGTTCAATCAAGCAATTCATAGATGGTGCTCTCGGCTCAAGAGGCGCGTGGATGCTTGAACCATATTCGGATTTACCAACACACGCCGGCTCTAATGTAACGCCGATAGAAACTCTCGCAAAAATTTCTGAACTCGCAATTGCAAACGGATTTCAGATGAGAATACATGCAATTGGCGACCGCGGCAACAGAGAAGTATTAAATATTTATGAGAGCGTTTTCAAAAAGAACCCGGATAAAAAAGATTTGCGCTGGTGCATCGAACATGCTCAGCATATTTCTGCACTGGATATTCCGCGTTTTTCAGAATTAGGTGTTATTGCCGCAATGCAAAGCGTTCACTGCACTTCGGATGCTGTTTTCGTTCATGAAAGAATTGGATCTTCCCGCGCAGAAGAAGGAGCTTATGTTTGGAAAAAATTACTGAACAGCGGCGCAGTAATCTCTAATGGAACCGATGCTCCCGTTGAAGACGTTGATCCTATAAAATGCTTTTACTCTGCTGTTACAAGAAAATTAGCCGATGGCTCCGTGTTTTACCCTGAACAAAAAATGACACGCCTCGAAGCATTAAAATCCTACACTACTAACGGTGCGTTTGTTTCCTTTGAAGAGAATATAAAAGGAATGTTACAAACCGGAATGCTTGCAGATATTGTTGTGCTATCAAATAATTTATTAACATGTAGTGACGAAGAAATTCTAAATACCAAAGTATTATATACAATAGTTGATGGCAGAATATCCTACAAGCAATAAATAATTGTAAAGTTCCACTCATGCTAAACCACCAACTTCCTGAGAAGGAGCGATGCGACTGAGAAGTGTTATCGTAATCAATGATTTCTCTCCCCTCTTTGCGGGGATAGAAATGACAAACGATATTTTTCAGAGATTACAATCAGTTACATCTGTTAAATCTGTGTACCATTTACTCTCCTAATAGCACTCAGATCGAACAGATTAAACTGATAGAAGCCGATTAAGAAAATCTGTTCCAATCTGTTTTAATCAGTTAAATCTGTGTGCCATTTACTTTCCT
>DYHC01000003.1 GCA_020724325.1 Melioribacter roseus | reverse complement strand
TCATCTTTGCGTGGGTTGCGTCGCGCAGGATTCCGGCGTTATTAACAAGGATATCAATCCGTTCGAATTGCGCAATTACAGAAAGGGCAGATTTTTCAACCTCATCAAATTTTGCGACATTTACTTTCATGTAAACCGCTTTACCTTTGGAAGATAGTTCATTCGCAAGCAGGTTTCCTTTGTTATCGTCAATATCCCAAATAACAACACTTGCCCCTTCGTCAATAAACTTTGTAACGGTAGCTTTCCCGATTCCCTGTGCGCCGCCTGTTACAACTGCAATTTTGTTTTCAAGTCTTTTCATTTTGCTGTTCCTTTGTGTTTTTAACGTTTGAAAATTTTAAAACGTTCTTAGAATATAAAAAGCGGTTCTTTGCAAATACTTTTTCATTTATAGATTTTTTCCCGTGCTGTAATCCATTCCGCTAAAAAAATTCTGTAATGCTGTTCCATCAACATATAAAAGGATTCCATCTCGTCCATCCGCTGCTTAAGCAGAGACATCTCGGCGGACTTAACATTCTTAACAATGGATTTTAGCTGCTTTGCAATTCTTACATTATTTTTTATAAGCTCAAGATTGTTTCTGAATGCGTTCTCAAAAATTTCCGGTTCAATCTCATAAAAATCCTGACGGTTATTTTCTGGCGACCATGCTTTGCGAATTAATTTCTTGTCGCGCAGTCTTTTTAGAATCTGGCTTACAGGTCCTTTACTTCTATTAAGGTATTTGGAAATATCGCCGAGAGATAAAGGTTCGCCGGTATAGATTAAAAGAGCAACAATGTGTCCCATCAATTTATTCAAGCCAAATGCTTTATAAGCATCGCCAAAACGCTGTATCATTTCTTTGCGGATTTTATTTTCAGTAGACATAATTTTCTATTCATATAGTTTTACAATAAGAGCGGATGCTTCGCCGCCGCCAATGCAAAGAGAAGCTAAACCGTATTTCGATTTTCTTCTATTCATTTCGTGTAAAAGTGTTGCCATAATTCTGGCTCCACTAGCACCAATTGGATGACCAATTGCAATTGCACCTGCGTTAACATTTACATTATCAGTTGAAAGACCGAGCAGTCTGTTAACCGCGAGAGAAACAACGGCGAATGCTTCGTTTATTTCATAAAGATCAATATCGGCAGTTTTCATTTTTGCTTTAGCAAGAACTTTGTTTATTGCATCAGCCGGCGCTGTTGTAAATTGAATTGGCGATTTTGCTGCCGAGCTTTGTGCAACTATTTCAACCATGGGTTTTAATCCAAGCTCTTTTGCTCTTTCTTCGCTCATAACCAGCAGGGCAGCAGCACCGTCGTTAATTTTTGAAGCATTTGCAGCAGTTACTACGCCGTTCTTATCAAATGGAGGCTTAAGAGAGGGAATCTTTTCGATGTTTACTTTTTCTGGCTCGTCATCTTTCGTTATTACAATATCTCCACTCTTGGACTTAATAGTAACAGGAATAATCTCATCATTAAACTTACCTTCTTTTTGAGCATCCTGCGCACGTTGATACGACATTACTGCGTAATCATCAAGTTCTTTTCTGGTAAGATTCATTTCCTTTGCACACGCCTCGGCACAGTTGCCCATGTGAACGTTATTATATACATCCCATAATCCGTCCATAATCATTGAGTCGTATATTTCGCCATGCCCCATTCTATAGCCGCCGCGAGCATTTTTTAATAGATAAGGAGCGTTGCTCATGCTTTCTAGTCCGCCGGCTATAATTACATCTGCATCGCTGGTTAGAATTGCCTGGTGTGCAAGCATAATTGCCTTTAATCCGCTTCCACACATTTTGTTGATGGTGAGGCATTCGGTTTTTTCTGGTAAGCCGGCATAGATTGCAGCTTGACGAGCCGGTGCCTGTCCTAATCCCGCACTTAAAATATTTCCCATAATTACTTCGTCAACAACATTAGGATCGATTTTGGATTCTTCCAATATTGATTTTAATGCAATGCTTCCTAGTTGCGTGGCAGATAAACTGCTTAATGAACCGTTAAATGAACCAACGGGAGTTCTCTTTGCGTGGGTTATTACTACTTTTTTCATTTGGCGCTTCCTCTTATTTACGTTCTATATTTTTGAAACGTTTGAAACGCCAGTAACTTAACTAATTACCAAATAAAAGTAAAGTTAAATTTTGCTTCCTTACCTTTTTTGTTCCATTATACTGCCGCATTGCACTATAGATAAGGAAACCGAAAGGGAATAGAAAAAAGTTGTTTCTCAAAAGTAATTCTAACAAATAAAAACGAACAAGCGGCTTGAAACAAGATCGGATTTTATAGAAGTCAACGCCGATGCTTACCGGTGTAACTCTATGGGTTATCAGATTAATTGGCAAGCTATATGTATGAGTTTGGTGCCTCAAAAGAAGTCCCAGCCAGATCCGACTAAATGCCGCCAGCACTGAATATATACCTGAAATTTAATTAAGCTATTTTCTTCTAATTAAATACTTATTGGCAATCCCAAAACAAGAGATTGCTCAATTATTCTTTTTTTAGAAATCTCCTTGTCGAATACAAAACGATTAACGTATTGTAATGATAAAAACGCTATGTCTAATCTTGCTAAGAATAAAGAACTAAACCTTGAATTGCTTGTCGATTTCCAAAAATCTTTTTTCATTGTGAATAAAGAATTGATTGAAGCGCTAAATGATACATCTTCGCTGAAAGTTTTATTGAATTCTACCTTGAAAACAGCCGACGGACTATTTATATATTCAACATCGCTGCTGGGAAAATCCTCGCTTGTTAAAACAAAATGTTTTTTTATAACCTGTTGAAATGAATAACCGATTCCATAGATAAGCTCAAGTTTCTGGTCATCTGTATATTTAATTAGATTATTTTTTTCGCCGATAAAAATTGTGTTTGTTAAAAAAAGGGGATCTAAAAAATTAGTTTCTTGTTCGCCAATGTAACCTCGTTTTAATTGAGTTTCTGCTTTGGTTTGTAGAAACAATCTTATGCTGGGTGTATCCATTAGTTTTATTGATGGCATTAAGTTGAATATTAATAGATCTTGAGATTTTAAAGGTGTATAACCTGTCCGTACTATTTGACCATAGTTTATGAAACAATCGGAATCGAAATGAAAATTATCTGAATGATATTTAAGTATTACCTGAAGATTCAATAACCATTCAAGATTTTCATTTGTTTCTTCCTTACTCATACTGGTAAATGTTAATCCTAAATTAGAACTAGCCGAAAATTCAAAATTGGATTCTTGGGATAAAATACTGATCGGAATCAATACAACTATTAAAAAGAACAATAATTTGTTTTTCATTATCAGCCTCACATAAATTTTTATAGGTTTGTATCAAAAGAGGCTGTTTCAATCCTCAAACGGGATAAGCAAAACTTCAGCGAAAATCCCCGCCTCGAACTACCGAGTCGGGCGGGCCCGCCTCGCTCAACGCGAGTCGGAGCGGGCGCTGTAATCTGTTCTTATAAGCGTGCCGTTCTTCAAAAAATTTTGCTTTTGAAACAGCCTCAACTTTTTAATGAAATTATGTTTGCGCTCTTGAACTAACGGCAAATGTACCTTTATTAGTTTTTACAGCATCAGGAATCCAAATTAATATTAGTTCGTATTTAGGTCCGGCAGATTGTTTTAGTTTAATTACTGCTTCATCAGTCTTATAAATTCCGACAAATTCTTTTGATGGTTTAATTTTAAGTTTAAGTTCAAAAGTGGTTGTTTCAGGAATCTTATTGAATTGGTCTATGGGAATGTTGATTATGAATTCGCCCTCTTTATTTGTTACAATTCTGCTTTTTAAGATTACATCGAATTGGGCTTTTTCAGTTTTGGCTGTACTTTCGCCGTCTGAAGATATTTGAAGTTGAGTTAAAACTACAACCGCTTTTGTTATTGCAGCATTAGCAATTTTCTTTTCAAAACCTGATCCAATAATTTCCCTTTCTTTCTCTGTTTTCGTTTTTTCTTGCGCTATGGTTTGAAATGACATTAATGCAAGTAAAATAAAAACTGCGCAAATAATTTTTTGATTGGCTGCTTTCATTTTTTCTTCCTCCATTAATATTTGTGTTAAAAATGTCTTACTTCACCCTGGTAGCTTTGCCCAGTTTTAACGGCTGAACCTTTACCTTGTTTTGCACCTTGAGGACTAGCTTTAACTTGTTGGTTTTTTTCGATTATAAATTTTCCAGTACCAGCGTTTGGATTGTCTTTAACAAATTTTAATATGAATTCGTAATACGGTCCATCAGATTTCGATAGGGTTAAAGGGAAAATGTTATTGAGCGTTTTATAAGGAAAGTTACTTTTGGGTTTAATAGTAAGTCTAACATTAATTACTTTTGATTCTTTGCCTTGCACTTCAATGATGTTAGAAAAATTAATTCCAAATACGCCATCATCACGGGTTATGCATGGTCCCTTCGGCCCGGGTAATAATTCTATCATTATCTCGGCACCAGCGACGGGTTCAGCTTTAACAGTTGCATTTGAAGCAGCACTATTGAATTCATCAAAAGTCTTTTCTTTGGTTTCTAATGAAAAAAATATGGAAGTTGGGATTGAATAGAATATGAAAATAAAATAATGGAATTGTTTCAGTTTCATACTGCCTCCTTAAAATGATTTATAAATGTTAGAACATTAGTTTGTCAGGATTCAGAGACAATAAATAAATCGGAATTTTTACTTTTCAGTAAAGGTGATTTTGCTGTATAAGAATATTTCCTATAATAACATTATATGTACTCTTTCTCCAAAAAAAGGTCAGGACATGCTCGACCTTTTTATAACCGTCTTCCTTTGGAATTCAATTGTTATAACTTTCTTATATGCTCCAACATCTCCTTATCAATAATACCTTCTTTTACTAACCGAGCTGCATCTCCCACTTCTAACCATTCCCAATAAGCCACAACTGGTTTGTCTAAAGGAATCTTTCTTCCACCTTTAGTAATCTTAAATTTAGCCTTGGTTACAATAATTTTATTACCGCAACCACTAATACTAAATTTACGACAAATACATTCTAGTGTTTTACAAATACATTCAGGCCACATACTAAGCTTGAGTTTATTTGCTAACCCATCTTTATCGTAAACGTTCCCGTCTGGCAATAAAATCAATTCTTCGTTTAATTTCATTGCCTGATTTTGAGTCATTCTTTCATTAGAAAATAGTTCGATTGGGGATAACATAGTTCCTAACGTAACACCAGCTGTAACCTGGGAGGCTTTTTTAATGAACTCTCTTCTTTCTGAAGAAGTAACCGAATTCCTCTCGTTATTCTTCTTGCGATTTTTCATAATTTACTCCTTACGCTTATTTAGTTGGAAGATATTTTAATTAAGTTTATTCATGTTTTTGAATAACCATTGCAAACTCTTCAACAAAATTGGCAATATGTGTACCTAACTCTTCGTTAAAACCTCGACAATTATTACTATATAAAGTCCCGTTATTATATAATGCATGGATTGCACACCCTCCTGAGCACAGTAAACAAAATGAACACTCTAAACACTGAGGGATTTTGGCGGAATGCCGATTAAACCAACGTTCAGCCACTTCTTTATTAATTTTTACATTACCGTTTAAATTATAAGATCCTATTTTATGCTCATCAAGACCTAAGGTTTCCCAGCAAGGATATATAAATCCGTCTGGGGTAAAAATATATTCACAGACATTTGCAGCACAAGCAACCGACTTTATTTCATGCGGTTTCTGCTGCAACAACGAAGGATTTAACGATTTTATCTCATCAATAAATTTAGAGTTAATACATATATTTCTTCGGCTTTTATATCTATCACCAAAAAACTGTGTTATCTCTTTCGATGTAATCAATGTATGTATTTTTGAATCACAAAGTTTAACTGTAATTGGGCTGATGTATACAAAAAGATTGTTATAATCCAGAAAACCTTCTTTGTCTAATTGATTAATTAATTCATCAAAATATTCAATGTTCTGTTTATCCAAATTAACACGAATATTAATTTCTAAGTCGGTGAGGTTTAACAATGAATGAATATTTGATATTATTTTATTAAACGAACTAGTTCCATCAGCACTTATTCTTTTTCGATCATGAATGTTTTGTGGGCCGTCCAAAGTTATTTGAATATGAGAGATTCCACCTTTGTTTATTAAAGGTAAAAAATGTTCAAGATCATGCCCATTTGTTATAACAGAAAAGGTAAACCCATTCAATTTCCCTTTACTAACTATTTCATAAATCAATTCCTTGTTCGCTGCATTAAATGGTTCTCCGCCATATAAAGTTATACTTTTGTCATTGCTTTCATCTTCGTGATATTTTTTCAATTCGTTAATACATTTATATATTGCATCAACTTGATCACTACTAAGAACAACATTTTTCTTTAAGTAATTAACATTACTCAAATCTGAATCCAAAGAATTCTGAAGAACTCTTTCGTAACAATACAAGCATCTATAATTACAATCTAAGCTGGGAACAAGTACAAAGCTTGGCTGTTTTTTAGCCTTCTCATGAAGTACCTCACTCATTGTTTTAACCAATTCTTTTTCTTCAACGTGGGATAATTTTGTTAAATGACCTCTTTTAGAAAAGAAATCAATTAAATCGGCCTCAAATGGCAAGAACTTTTCAATACTGTTTTCATCTATTTTTGGTCTATCATAGTTCAAGTAATGTTTTTGTTTTTCTCTTAGTTTGGGCGTGTAATATTTCCCTTCTGGACCTCTAAATTTTCCATAAAGTACTAAAGCGAGAGCGACTTTGTCAGATATCAAATCTATCGCACCATTATATCCGTTCATTAAGACATATCCGCCACCAGGTAGAGGATCAGATAATATTGTATAACTGCTTAATCTCATTTTTTACCTTTAATAAACAAACTGGATTTTTTACTTTTTAGTAAAGGTGATTTTGCTGTATAAGAATATTTTAGAATTTATTACGACAAACTATTAACTATTTTATATCAATTGAATCAAATACTAAAATGGTTTTGAATAAAATAGAGTACAATACTTTAATTGGGTATTTAGTAAAGGAGTAGAAATGATAGGTCAATATATTAACTGAAGAAATATTCATTTGGTACCAAACTGATTGTATGCAATTTATATTTTTTCAGGATGAGAATCTATAATTTTTAAATTTTCTAAAGAGTTAAAGCGGATCAAATTCTATCTTGTGTAAATTTTATAAAGAATAAAAATTAGTTATTTGGGAATCATTTAATATTATTTACTCTGTTGACAATACCAGCTCTACAATTACTGTCGAACCGACAGCTCTCCAACAAAATCAATATTTTTTTCTTTAATGCAAAGAGTCTCGTTTATTTTTCAGATAAGCGCATAATTGTTATCTAATAAATATTAAACATATGGAATTCATATAAGTTATCTCTTGGAAAAGAGAAAAGACATTTATACTTATTCGTATAAAGGTAACGTAAAAATGAATTTTGTACCTTTGCTTTCTTCGCTTTCTACCTTAATAGAGCCGCCTTGTTTTTCGACAAACTCTTTGCAAAGGATAAGCCCCAGCCCGGTGCCGGTTTCGTTCTGAGTACCGGTTGTAGTATAAGATTTATCTAGTCGGAATAAATTAAGACGAATATCTTCCGGCATTCCAATCCCGTTGTCTTCAATAGTAACTTCTTCAAAACCCTCTATTGATTTTGAATTAATTTTTATGCTGCCTCCTAAATCTGTAAACTTAACAAATTTCTAAATATTGTATTCAGCATGTCTTCGTCGGCATTAACAAAGATATTTTCATTAAGCGAACAATCTAAAGCAATATTTTTTTTCTGAGCAGCCGGCTGTACTAAATTTGCATTTGTACAGGCAATTTCTCTTAAATTCAATTTGCGAGGATTGTAGTGTATGTGCCCGGTTTGAGAACGGGACCATTGGAGTAAATTTTGGAGAAGACTGTGCGATTTATCGGCAGAGCTTTTCATTTCCTGGACATAATAAAGTATTTCTTCGTCGGTTAACTCATCGTAATCTGTAATTAGCAGATCTGAAAAACCTAAAATAGTTATAAACGGGTTTTTTAGATCATGAGCAATAATGGAGAAAAATTTATCTTTTGTAGCATTAAGTTGTTTGAGTTCTTCCGCATAACGTTTAATTTCTTCGGCATTTTTTCTTCGTTCAATTGCCTGAACAACCTGATCAGAAACGAAAGTTAAAATGAGAAGCTCTTCTTCGCCATAAACTTTTTCGTCTTTGTAATTCTGCAGCGCTATTACACCAACGGTTTTGCCGCTAATTTTAAGAGGAACTCCAAGCCAAATAGTTTGAGGCGCATCTACCATTTCTATTTCACCCTTTCGTTGTAATTCAATATCTTTTTCAGCATTAACAAGAATTTCTTCCCCGGTCCTCAGTACATATTCGGTTAAACCTCTTCCAAATTTCTTTGAAGTTATCGGAGGGTCTTTCTCATTCACATAGTATGGAAACGAAAGGAGATTTTCTTTTTCATCATAAAAAGCAATATAAAAATTCTTTGCGGGCATAAGTTTGCTAATTGTATGATGAATTTGTCTATACAAACTATCCATATCATTTACATTGTAAGCCGCTTCAGAAATTTCGAATAATGCTTCGCGAACTTTTTCATACCGGCTTCTTTCTGTAATATACCGGAATATTGCCTGTATAATTTTTTTACCATCACTTAAGATAAGATTAAGGAACACCTCGGTATCAATAATTCTGCCATCAGAAGTCTTGAATTTCCAGTAAAAGCTTTGATTTTCTCCTTCTTTAACCAACGCCAAATAATCTTCAAATGAGTCGGCAGATTTTCTTCCTTCTTCTTGAAATTCCGGGCAAAATTCTACCAGCGAGTGCCTCAGCAAATTTTCTCTTTCATAATTAAGTATTTTACATGAGGCATCGTTACACTCTACAATTACATCGGTCATTAAGAACATGCCGTCTGCGGATGTCTGAAATAGTTTTCTATATCTCTCCTCGCTTTCATGAAGGGCTTTATCCATTTCCTTTCGTTCTGTTATATCACGTGTAATTCCGAAGGTACCTATTATTTTACCGTTAGCATCATATAAAGGAAGTTTGGTTGTAGATGCCCACGTAACTCTTCCGTCTAGCCAATCTTCCATTTCTTCGATGTTAATTTTTGGCTCGCCAGTTTTAATTATTAATTGTTCGTCCGCAAATGCTTGTTGAGAGTGTTCTTTTCCAAATATATCAAAATCACTTAAACCAACCATGTCTTCGGGATTTTTGAAGCCCGACTTAATAGCTTTGGAACGACTAACTTTAACAAATTTGCTATTTAAATCTTTGAAATAAATTTTGTCTGGAATGTTGTCCATAAGAATGTTAAACAAACGCTCTTCTTTGGCAAGCTTTTTTTGTGGGGTTATATCTTCTATTATTCCAAGATAATAGTGAAGCGGATTTTTTTCATCCCGTATAATACTAATGATAATTCTTGTGTTTTTGGTTTGACCAGCTTTTGATACGCAGCGCTTTTCAAACTTTAAATAACTTTTCTTCCCGTTTAGTAGATCATCAAATTCTTTTGATAAAGATGCAACATCATCCGGATGTGTAATCGCTTCCCATTTTAAATCGTATAATTCTTGTTCTGTGTAACCAAGCATGTTTAATAAAAACGGATTTACTTTAGATATTCTGCCGTCTTCATTAAAAAGAACAATACCAACTGATGCGTTTTCTAATATTATACTAAAAAACGTGTTGCTAAAGTCAACTTTAATTATTTTCTTTTCGTTAAATACGTTTCTTCTTAATGCGTCGTTTTCTTTTTTTAGTTGCTCTAATTCTTTAAGAACCGCATCATAATTCTTTTCGGACATATATAGACCCTCTTATGGCTGGGTTATAGAGAGTATATTTTCGATAGATAATATATTAAAAAATAACCATGCGTAAAAGATGGGCGTTTAGTAAGTCTAGTTTGAGATTTTTTAGATATCAAAGATTTACATTTATATAGCCATATATTGTTTTGTTTTCAGTTCGGTTTTTATTACCGTTCTAAGTAAAGATAATATCTTGTTGTTGATTATTCGATTCATTGATGGCTCAATGTGAACCGCTCCCTTTTCAGCGCAGTACATAAGTAAGCAAATAATTTAGATCGGTTATTCTCAAAATCAACCGGAAAAAATAAATTAACGCTGAACGCCCTCTTTGTCCGTTGTAAATTATTTCAAAGTAATTAAACTTCTGTATAAGAAAAAATATTCGAGACGGTATTATTACAGTAGTTTCATTTTTCACTCATACTTTTCAAATATCTTTAATCCCGAAGCATTTCAATCAATGACTTAATGATAAACATGCATTCTTGAATATAAATCTAAAATTACTGCCAAATAAAGCCCGACTTCTTTTGTCCATTTGCGATCACAAATCGGTTCTAATAATTGAAAGGAGGTCGGTTTGTTACCAGACTTGGTTCTTTAATGAATTATTAAGGTCTATTATTCATTAGTAAATCTGAATGGAGGGTCCTTTCTGCAAGCCAATCTTCACTATTCGGTCTTTTTTTTACGATTGTGACAATTAATTAAAAAATTGAGATAATGAGGCAGAATTCTCTTGTAAAAGAAAGTGCCGCTATTTATATTTAGTCTAAATAAAAACCAAACAATCTCTCAAACGATATTTGGTTGGGGGATTGGGATGGATGTCATTAGCATAAATCAAAGAAGATTCACACTTATAAATAACAGAGGAGGAATTTCTCATGCACATCAATAAACAGTTGATTTACATTTTAACACTCGTTCTTATTAGCACCTGCACACTTTTGTCACAGACGAAGAAAACCGTTCTGGAAGATACTATCTATACTACTTATATTATGCCGGTGGTCAATGTGATTGGTACGACAGAAAATCTTATTACGATTCCGGGCAGTGCAAATGTTTTACATATGCGTTCATTGGAAATCAGCCGCGTGTTCACAACAAATGAAGCGCTGCGCAAGTTTCCAGGGGTAAATGTGCGCGATGAAGATGGTTTTGGACTACGACCCAATATTAGTATTCGCGGACTAAATCCAACCCGCACAACAAAAGTTACTTTGCTTGAAGATGGAGTTCCAGTTGCTTACTCGCCTTATGGAGATAATGCAAGCTACTATCACCCGCCTATAGACCGTTTCGAGCGGATTGAGTTATTGAAAGGAGCTGGTCAGATACTGTTTGGGCCGCAGACGATAGGCGGTATTATTAATTACATCACGCCAGCACCCGCGGAGCTATTTGGCGGTTTTGTTTCTGTTACCGGCGGCAACCGGGGATATTTCGATGGTAAGGTTAGACTGAGTGCTCATCGGATGCTGCTGGACTATACCCGCAAACAGGGAGAAGGCGCTCGCAATAATATCTATTCACAACTGAACGATTTTAACTTTAAGGCAGTACTTGGTTTAGGTAGTAATCAAGCAATTACTCTGCGCGCCAATGTGTTTACAGAAAACTCAACTGTAACCTATAGTGGTCTTACAGAGGCAGAATTCCAAAACTTCGGTCCTTTTTACAATCCCTTTAAGAACGACCGGTTTGACATCAAGCGTTATGGTGCCTCGGCTACTCATAATCTTGAGCTGGGCGAAAGCGTCTTGTTAACGACTAATTTCTATCTCTCACAATTCAACCGGGATTGGTGGCGTCAATCCAGCACAACAACCGATACACAAGGAGGTGCCGCCGGTATTGCGTTTAGAGATGCTCGTCTTGCGGGCAAGAAAGTTAATCCAGACGACCTTAACTCAGTTCAAGGACGTTTACGAAAATATACTACTCTTGGTGTTGAGCCACGACTGAAGATTTTACACTCAGTATTAGGAATAAGCAGCGAGCTGCAGTTTGGTATTAAAGTGCATTTCGAAGAGCAGAATCGGAGACAGATAAACGGCATAACTCCAACAGCGCGAGCTGGTACAACAGTAGAGGACAATATACGCGAAACCAAAGCCTATTCGGCTTTTATTGTTAATCGGTTTCTTTTCGGTAACTTTTCTGTTACACCGGGGCTACGTTACGAATATATCAGCTCGTTGCGTACCAATCGGCTCCCAGGTGGCAAAGCCGGTTCGGATGATTTGGGCAAGTGGGTCCCCAGTTTAGGAGTAAACTGGAATCCAACTACAACACTGACTGTATTTGCAGGAGTACATCGCGGATTTTCCCCGCCCCGCACAGAAGATATTATAGGTCTTGTTGGAACCGCAACAAATGTTGAACCAGAGGAATCAACCAATTGGGAACTTGGTGCACGTTTGCAGCCTTCTTCTGCTAATGTATTTCAGGTTACTCTTTTCCGTAATGATTTTAAGCGACTGATCGCTGTAGGTTCTATTGCCGCTGGAGCTACTCCTTTAGCACAGGGCGAGGCGCTCTTTCAGGGAATGGAACTATCGGGTTATTTTGATCTTGCAAATGGGCTGTATTTGAACGGAGCGTACACATTTTTGCAGAGAGCCGAACAAACTACTCCCTTTCAACAAGTTGTGGGCAATACAATTATTGCTGGAAGCGCAGCCGGGAATCGCCAGCCCTACGCTCCGAAACATTTACTCACTATAGCAGCAGGTTATACTGTGGATGAACTCAACACTCAGCTTGAAGCTGTACACGTCTCTGAGCAGTTTGCCGATTTTGCTAATACAACAATTCCAACAGCCGATGGGCAGCGCGGTAAGATAGGGGCTTACATGATCTGGAATGCGGCATTCAATTATAATCTCGAAATTTTTAATACAACGCTATTCCTCACGATAAAAAACCTTACCAATAAGATTTATATTGTAGATCGTACTCGCGGCATTCTAGTTGGCAGTCCACGACTCATTCAGTTTGGAATGCAGTGGAAATTCTAAGGAACAGCTAATAAAGGAAGAAAGGGAGATTAATAAGGATTGGTAAAGATGGATATGTAAGAATATAGACCTTAGATGGGTTTTAAGCAGTTTGAGATAACTGCAGCCGGGTTTTGCCATCATGTAGTTATCTCAATTAATTTATCAATTTATACTCTGACATTTTTAAAGAAGTTTTACAACCTTCAGAATAAATTGATAGTACAAAATAAATTTAGCTTGCTCTAAGACTATTCCAATAAATCGGGAAACATCTTGAAGAGGGCGTTCGTATTAGCTGGCTTAATTTTTACACTCCCGAAATGCGTTTTCTTATTTCAAGAAGATATTCTCTCTTGGCTTTGTTGCTCATAATATAAATCCATAATTTTTGGTTACCTATATTATAAGTCAACGACCATCGACCCAACCTCTCTTGGATTATATTAATTATGAATCAATGCGCGTGTAATTTTTAAGCTGATAATTCTATTGCACCTTAATAAATATTGCCTTACCTTTTTATGTATTCTAATTGCACACGCTAATTTGATTGGATCCTACATCAATAAGCTAAATAGAGAAAACATATTATGAAATACAAACAAATCAAGATGGAGGAAACAATGACGAATCAAACATCACAACTTAAACTGAAATTCGCCGTGCTTGGTGCAGGTCACGGTGGTTTAGCTATGGCAGGTCACTTGGCCATAATGGGTTTTCAAGTAAATCTTTATAATCGCAGTAAACAAAGATTATGGGGAGTAGACTCGATGGGAGGAATAACTCTCGAAGGCGAGGTCGAAGGATTTGGTAAAATAAATATAACAACCACAAACATAGAAGAGGCAATTGATGATGTTGATATAATTATGGTTGTAGTACCAGCAACCGGACATGGATATCTTGCGGAAAAATGTGCCCCTTTTTTGAAAGATGGTCAAATGATTGTTCTAAACCCGGGTAGAACATTTGGTGCAATTGAGTTCAAACAAATACTTAAAAAAAATAATTGTAAAGCAGACGTTGTAGTGGTTGAGGCGCAAACTTTTATTTATGCATCAAGAACAATGGGTCCAGCTCAATCCAAAATTTTTAGAATTAAAAACTCTATTCCGGTTGCTTCGATTCGTGCTCATCTTATTCCAGAAGTTCTGAAAAAATTGCGTATAGCTTATCCACAGTTTGTCGCCGGTGATAATGTTTTGAAAACCAGTCTCGATAATATTGGAGCGGTTTTTCATCCTACCTTATGTGTATTAAATGCAGGATGGATAGAAGATGAAGCCGATTTTCAATTTTATATGCAAGGTATTACACCTTCAACCGCTTTGATATTGGAAAAAGTCGATAGTGAACGTGTATCTGTCGCTGAAGCATTGGGTATTCGTGCTCTAACAGCGAAAGAATGGCTTTACCTTGGCTACGGCGCTACCGGTAGAAATTTATTCGAAGCGATGCGGGCAAATCTGGGCTACAGCGGTATTCTAGCTCCTAAAAGGTTGAGAATGAGATATATTACTGAAGATGTTCCGGCTAGCTTAGTCCCGATCTCTTCTATTGGAAAAAAATTCGGTGTTCCTACTCCAACGATAAACTCAATAATTGAATTCTCTTCTATTTTACTCCAAACTGATTTCTGGTCCATTGGAAGAACGGTCGAAAAACTTGGTATTCAGGATATGACATTAAAGGATTTGCGTCTGCTTGCAATTGGTGAAAAGTAGAAATAGGTAAAAAAATTAGAAAGGGCAAAATGAAAAAAATATTAGGTGCGGCAATCGGTAATTGTGTTCACGTTTGGGGGTTGTACAACTTTTTGAAAATTACCGAATCGGAAGGGTTTACGGCTGAATTATTAGGACCGGCAGTAAAATTGGAACGGCTCATTCGAGAAGTGATTGATAAAAAGCCCGTCGTTGTTGCTCTTAGCTATAGACTAACCGATGAATCGGCAAAAGAATTATTTGGTGAACTGAAAAAAATTATCAAAGAGAAAAATCTTGCTAATGTAAAATTTATTTTTGGTGGAACTCCGCCGAATGTCAAAGCCGCAATAGAATCAGGTTTATTCGATAAAGTCTTCGATGGGACGGAATCTATTCAAGAAATAAAAAATTATCTGAACGGCGGAAAAGATGTCTTTGTAAAAGCTATTCATTCCGATAATCTTATCGAACGAATTTCGAACAAGTATCCGTATCCAATCATTCGTCATCACTTTGGCAGACCGACTGTGCAGGAAACAATCAATGGAGCAAAAAAAATCGCAGAATCCGAATTGATTGATGTTATTTCATTAGGAATAGATCAAAACGCTCAAGAACATTTTTTTAATCATGAAAAGATGGATCATAAATTGGATGGAGCCGGCGGTGTACCGGTAAGATCGCCCAATGATATGAAAGCAATCTACGAAGCGACCCGATGCGGTAACTTTCCGCTGTTAAGATGCTACAGCGGAACAAACGATTTGATAAAGTGGGCGGAGATGAGTGTTGAAACAATTAAAAATGCTTGGGCAGCAATCCCTCTTTGCTGGTACAGTGTAATCGATGGAAGATCGAAAAGATCACTCGAGGAAGCAATCACTGAAAATCAAAAAATTATGAAATGGTATGCTGATAGAGAAATTCCAGTTGAAGTAAACGAATCTCATCAATGGAGTTTGAGGGAAGCGCACGATTCACTCGCGGTTACTATGTTTTTCTTGGCGGCTTACAATGCGAAGAAAATGGGAGTCAAAAATTATGTAGCACAATTTATGTTCAATACTCCGCCAGGCACTTGGATGAGTATGGATGTAGCCAAAATGTCTGCAAAGCTCGAGATGATTAAAAAATTATGTAACAACGATTTTAATTTCTTTATCGAAGCCCGACCGGGAATTGCGCATTTCTCTTCCGATCCAAGTGTTGCCAAAGGGCAATTAGGTTCTTCAATTGTAACTTGCCTTTCGATTAAACCGCATATCTTACATGTAGTTGGTTTCAGCGAAGGAGATCATGCAATTTATCCTGAAGAACTTATCGAAAGCTGTCAGATTGCACATGGGGTTTTACGTAATTGTCTATTCGGTGCACCGGATTATCTCACTGATCCAAAGATTAATTCACGAAAGAATGAATTGATAAATGAATCGAATGAACTTTTGAACGGGTTGAAAAAATTTGGTTCTGATAAAAGCGAAGACCCCTGGAGCGACCCTAAAGTGTTATCAGATGCAATAAAAATTGGAATTTTAGACGCACCACATTTCCGCGGTAATGAACATTTATGCGGAAAAATTTTGACTCGTGTGATTGATGGTGCTTATTACGCTGTTGATGAATCGGCAAGCGAAATCATAAGAGAAAAAGAAAGATTGAAAAAAATAATTGATCAACTATGACAAATTAAAGGAGATATAATGGCAGGAATAGCTGGAATAAATAAACCCAATGAATCGCAATTGATAAAAAAGATTCTTGAAAAAATTTCTCATCGAGGAAAGGAAGCAATAGAAATTGTCGAAAACAAATCCGCCACAATCGGAATTGTGATGGATTCGAATAGTAAAAGTAATAAGATGATTTTTCATCAAAAATTATTTGTGCAAGATGGAAACGGAGATGGGCGCTTAGCCAAAGCTTCAATAGATGGAAGAGGACTTTCATTAATTCGTGACGAGCTTGGAGCTGCGCCACTCTACTATGGATTCACAGAAGACGAAAGTCTTTGTTTCGCATCGGAAGTTAAAGCACTGAAGGACTTTGTCAAAAGCGTCTTTGAATTTCCACCTGGGTACATATTTTCGAACAACTCATTTAATAAATATTTCAAGTTGAAGTTTGATCCCATGTTCAATGAAAATGAAACAGAAATAGCAAATAAACTTTACTCACTACTCAGTGAAGCTGTTGAGAAAAGGATAAAAAATAAAATCGCAGCAGCTTGGCTTTCAGGGGGATTGGATTCAAGTTCAATCTCATCGATAGTTCGAAAACATGTCGATAAACTTCATACTTTCTCTGTCGGTTTAGAAGGCTCGCCAGATCTCGAATATGCTAAGGCAGCTGCTGAGTTTATTCGTTCCCGGCATCATGAAATTAAAGTAACCGTAAAAGAATTAATTAAATTACTGCCTGATGTTATATATCATCTTGAATCGTTTGACGCTCTCTTAGTTAGATCAAGTCTTACAAATTTTGTTGTAGGCAAAGCATCTTCGGACTACTCCGATGCGGTTTTCTCTGGTGAAGGAGGAGATGAGTTGTTTGCCGGTTACGAATATTTGAAATCGCTCGATACTTCTAATCTACAAGGCGAATTAATAGATATCACTAATCGGCTACACAATACTGCACTTCAGAGAGTCGATAGATGTTCTTCTGCACACGGGATTACCGCTCATGTGCCATTTGCCGATCCAATCGTATTTAATTACGCATTCCAAATTCCTGGTGATCTAAAACTAAAAGATAAAACAGAGAAATGGATTTTACGGAAAGCAATGAACAATTCTTTGCCTGTAAAAATTCTAAATAGAACAAAAGCTAAGTTTTGGGAAGGTGCAGGCATTCATGAATTGATATATGATTACGCAAAAGAAAAAATCACCGATGACGATTTTCGAGGAGAAAGAATTCTACCTAACGGGTGGAAATTAAATTCAAAAGAAGAATTACTGTATTATCGAATCTTTCGCGAACACTTTGGCGAATTTAATGAACTTTCTTGGATGGGAAGAACAAAAGGAGCTCCGATGGAAAAATAGTTGTAAGTCGAGATTATTTTCCAAACCCTCAATTGTTTATCAAAGGTTTTTGCCCCTCTCAACTAATAATTATATTTTTGCTCAAACATTATTAAACAAGGGGGTCACTATGAAGCGACCATTTCTATTTTTTTCCTTCATTCCTTCTTTTCTTCATTCCTTCTTTTCTTCATTCCTTCATTCCTTCTTTTCTTCTTTCTTCATTCCTTCTCTTCTTCTATCCTTCTTTCCTTTTTTTCTTACATCCTTTCCTCTTTCTGCTCAGGAGGATTTGCTCTTAAGATTTCCGGCATTAAACAATGACGGCTCCCAAGTTGCATTTTCATTTCAAGGTGATATATGGACTGTTCCATCAACCGGCGGAAAAGCAACGCGTTTAACTATCCACGAAGCTTACGAATCTAATCCCAAATTCTCTTACGACGGCAAATGGATTGCATTTTCCGGCAACCGTTATGGCAACAACGATATATTTGTAATGCCGACCAATGGCGGCATGCCGAAACGTTTAACATTTCATTCAGCAGCCGACAACATCTCGAGCTGGACTAAAGACGGCGATATTATTTTTTCAACTACCCGCGAGTTTAATCAAATAGAACGTCCTCAGGAAGTTTATTCAATTTCATCGGGAGGCGGAACCGAAAAGCGTATTCTAGATGCGGTTGGTTTTGATCCGGCTTATTCGCCGGATGGAAGATTTCTCGCATTTGTCCGAGGTGATATCAACCCGGTTTTCCGCGAAGATTACAAAGGTCCATCCAACAGAGATATCTGGTTATACGATACAAAATCGAAAACATATTCTAAACTTATTAGCAACGAAACCAACGATATTATGCCTCAATGGAGCGATAACAGAACAATTTTTTTTATGAGCTCGATAAACGGCAACTATAATATCTACAGAATAAAAATTGATGATAACGGCAAAGTTGTGGGCAAGCCGGAACAATTGACAAACGTAAAAGATCATTCGATTCGTTACTTCTCACTTTCTTCTGACGGCTCTTCAATTGTCTATGAACAAGAAAAAAATATTTTCATAATGAAATCATCCGGAGGTTCTGCAAAGAAAGTTGATGTGTTTATTAGTGCAGACGATCGTTTCGACCCGGTTGAAATAAAGACCTTCAATAATAACGCAACTGCTTACGAAATATCCCCCAACGGTAAGCTGTTAGCATTTGCTGTACGCGGAGAAATTTTTATTAAAGAAGCCGATAAGGATAAATCAAGAAGTATAAATGTATCAGATTCACCGTACCGCGATCTGGAGTTTGCATGGCTGAGCGATACTACTTTAATATTCTCTTCAGATCGCGAAGGCAACAATTACGAATTCTATCTTCTGAAATCAGCGGATCCAAATCAATCGAACATTTTCAAATCGCTTAAACATAGTATTGTAAAACTAACAGATACCGACGGCGATGAAACATCTCCATCGATTTCAAATGACGGGAAGAAAATAGTTTACATTCGAGGTAAAGACGTTAAAGAATTTGTTGTTGCAGATATTTCTAACAATGGAACAATGAGCAACGAAAAAATTCTTCACAAGGGCTGGAACTCTCCGCAAAATGTTACATGGAGTCCGGATGATAAATGGCTTGCTTATTCTCAAAACGATCTTTATTTCAATCAAGAAGTTTTTATTCATGAAGTAGATAATTCGATGAAGCCTGTTAATGTATCCATGCATCCGCGTTCAGACGGCAATCCATTCTGGAGTGTTGACGGTTCAAAACTTGGGTTCACTTCCGAAAGAAACAACAGAAGTACAGATATATGGTTTGTTTGGCTTAAGAAAGACGATTGGGAAAAAACGAAACAGGATTGGGATGAAAAAGAACCCGCAGCAGATAAGCCGGCAGCACCGAAACCTTCCGATGATAAATCTAAAAAAGACGAACCGAAGGTTAAACCGATCAAAATCGATTTCGATAAAATTCATGAGCGGATTGTTCAGGTTACAAACTTCCCCGGTAATGAGGGTAACCTGATAATTTCTAAAGACGGCGAAACATTCTTCTATACCGGACAAAGCAGCACAGCAAAAGGAAGAGACCTTTACAGTATTAAGTGGGACGGAAAGGATTTGAAAGAGCTTACAAAAGGCGGTTCCAATCCACTAAATGTTGCAATTGATAAGGAAGGGAAATATCTCTACTACATGAAAATGGGCGGCTCTATTACGCGGCATGATATTAAAGCCGACAAGTCGGAAGCGCTTCCTTATTTGGCTAAAATGAAAATCGATTATCCTGCAGAACGACTTCAGATTTTTGAAGAAGCGTGGCGGGCAATCCGAGATGGATTCTACGATCCAAAATTCCATGGCGAGGACTGGAATACGCTCCGTAAAAAGTACCGCGGCTTATGTTTGATGGCTTCAACAAATAACGATTTGCGCGACATGTTCAATAATATGCTTGGCGAATTGAATTCAAGCCATATGGGCTTTAATTCCCAGGAAAGAGGCGAAACACAAAGAGATGCAACCGGCTTGCTTGGTGTTGAATTAATGCCAATAAATGATGGAATGAAAGTATTGCGGGTAATTCCGGATTCGCCGGCAGATAAATCAACAAGCAGACTTTTTGTTGATGATGTTATTACCGCAGTTGATGGTTATAACTTTAGTCCGGAAAGTAATTTTTATGAACTCCTTAATACAAAAGCAGACGAAAAAGTTTTACTGAATATAAAAGGTAAAGATGGAAAAGAGAGAGAGGTAGTAATTCGCCCGACAGCTTCTTTACGCCAGTTAATGTATTTAGAGTGGGTTGCAGAGAGGAAGAAGCTTGTTGAAAAATATTCGAGCGGACGATTAGGTTATATTCATATTCAGGGAATGGACTTCCCGAGTTTTGAAGTATTTGAAAGAGAATTAACTGCTGCAGGATACGGGAAAGACGGATTATTAATTGATGTACGTTACAACGGCGGCGGCTCTACAACAGATTATTTGATGACAGTATTAAATTATAAACAACATGCTTACACAATTCCACGTGGCGCCAGTAATGATCTTGAAAAAGATAAACTGAAATACCGTGAATACTATCCATTGGGCGAGCGACTTGTCTTTGCAGCATGGATTAAACCCTCTATAGCGCTCTGCAACGAAGGAAGTTATTCGAATGCTGAAATCTTCTCGCATGCTTATAAAACACTTGGTATTGGCAAACTTGTCGGGTTTCCTACAAATGGTTCTGTAATTTCAACCGGCGGCAAAGGATTGATTGACGGCTCATTCGTCCGGCTCCCATTCAGAGGATGGTTTACAAAAGCAACTGACAAGAATCAAGAACTCGGTCCCGCTGTTCCGGATATTGTATTGGAAAATTCTGTTAACTGGATTTCGAAAGGTGTTGATGAACAGTTGAAAGCAGCATGCGATGAATTGTTGAAACAGATTGACTCGAAGAAATAATCTTTCCGTTCTGTCCCGGAAGTATTTAAGCTTTCGGGACAGAAATTGTTTTATTCTCCGCGGAACCGTTCAAGCCCACCAAAGTATAATGAAAACACAAAATTAGATCCTTTGTGAAATACCTTTTATTAATAATTCTTTTGCCCGCCGCCTCAATTTATTCACAATCAAATAAGTCAATTAGCGATACAACTAAAACGATTCCGATCAAAGATTCGCTTAAACAAATTAATGTAAATAAGGCAAATGATACTCTACGCAGAAAATCTATTCTAGAATTAAAAACAATTCTAACAATCGAGTTCTATAATCTAGACAAAATGAAATTTGTGTTTCGCGGCGAATTGGAATCAAATAATTTTACAAAAGAAGAACTAGCAAGCGGCTTAACAAAAAATCAGTTGATTGCTTACAAAAAGAATAAAGAACAATTATTCAGCATTCTTCAGAAAAAATATGATGACGCCTGGTATTACAGAGTAAAAAGTTTAGGAGAATTAATCGGTATTCCTGATTGGATAATTAAAACAGCTATGATCGGTTTACTATTATTAGGTTTTTGAAAAGTTAGGAAACGTCATTCCGAAGGAGCGAAGCGACTGAGGAACTACGAACAGATTCTTCACCTCACTTCGTTCGGTTCAGAATGACA
>DYHC01000002.1:17657-23381 GCA_020724325.1 Melioribacter roseus | reverse complement strand
AAATGACTCTTCTCAGTCGCTTCGCTCCTTCGAAATGACTCTTCTCAGTCGCTTCTTTCCTTCGAAATGGCATTGCTAAATTTTTTAGAAGTCTAAGTACAAAGATCAAGAGATATTTTTCTATAGTAATATATTAGCTTACAACCGTTGTATCCGATTCTCTGCTCATTAAATCTGTATCGATTTTTTGAATCACAATTTTTACCAGATTTTTTCATATGCTATTTTGCTTTTTCACTCTATTATCATGTAGATTTTACGAGTGTTTTATTCGGTATAATAAAAACGGCTCATTAAAGAGCCGTCATTATTAAACGTGTTTATTTCGTACAGATAACAATAGCTAATCAGTTACACATCGAAATACATCTCAAACTCAAACGGATGCGGGCGCAATGCCATCGGTTTAATTTCTTTTTCGACCTTGTAATTTATCCACGCCCTAATTACATCTTCTGTAAAGACATTGCCTTTAATCAAATATTCATGATCTTCTGCTAAGGATTTTAATGCATGCCCGAGCGATTCGGGTGTAGAAGGAACATCTTTCAATTCTTCTGGGGACATATCATAAATATCTTTTTCGAGTGGTTCTCCCGGATCAATTCTATTCATTACGCCATCAATGCCCGCCATCATAATAGCGGAGAAGGCAAGGTATGGATTTGCCGCCGGATCGGGGCAGCGAAATTCAATTCGTTTCGATTTTGGTGAATTTGAATACATAGGAATTCTTACCGAAGCGCTTCTATTTCTTTGAGAATAAGCAAGATTAACCGGGGCTTCAAATCCCGGTACTAACCTTTTGTATGAATTAGTAATCGGATTTGTAAATGATAAAAGTGATGGCGCATGTTTCAAAATACCGCCGATAAAATAAAGAGCCATTTCACTTAATCCGGCATAACCGCCTCCTGCAAAAAGTGGTTTTTCTTTTAACCATAAACTTGTATGTACATGCATTCCGCTTCCGTTATCTCCAAAAATTGGTTTCGGCATGTATGTAACTGTTTTGCCTCTTTTCTTTGCAGTATTCTTTACAACGTATTTGAACATAAGCAATTGATCAGCCGCTCTTAATAACGGTTTAAACTTCATATCAATTTCGCACTGACCGCCGCTTGCAACTTCATGGTGCTGTGCTTCAACTTCAATACCTATATTAATTAAATTCTGTACCATTTCATTTCGCAAGTCCATTAACTGATCTGTAGGCGGAACAGGAAAGTAACCTTCTTTGAACCGCGGTTTATATCCTAAGTTAGGATTTTCTTCGCGGCCGGAATTCCATTTCCCCTCAATCGAATCAACCGAGTAAAATGAAAAGTTGGGTCCGGAATCGAAACGTACATCATCGAACACAAAGAATTCTGCTTCGGGACCAAAGTAAGCTGTATCTGCCATTCCGGTTGATTTCAGATATGCTTCGGCTTTCTGTGCAATGTTTCGCGGGCACCTGTCGTATTTTTCTTTTGTAGCCGGCTCGTATACATCGCATATTAACGATAATGTTGAAGCTTCTGTGAAGGGATCGAAAAACATTGTCTCCGGATCCGGAATTAACAGCATATCACTTTCGTGAATACTTTTCCATCCGCGGATTGATGATCCATCAAAACCAAATCCATCATCAAACGAGTCGGCACTCAATTCACTTGATGGAACAGTAAAATGCTGCCACTGCCCCGGAAAATCCATGAATTTGAAATCGATGAACTGGATTTTATTTGTCTTAATATAGGAAAGTACTTCCTGAACATGTGAAACTGATTTACCCATAAATTCTCCTGATTTATATGTTGATATTAGTTGTTTCTTTAATTGTTGATAAAACAAAATTAGTTACGGTTCTATTAACACCAGCCCACGATTGAATTTTACTTAGCAAATGTTCAAGTGATTTGGTATCCTTAACAACAGCTTTCATAATGTGCGACCCTTCGCCAAGTATTGCATGACATTCTAAAATTTCGGGTGTTTTCTTCACGTGGTCGGTTAATTTTTCATAGTTCTTGGAAGAATCCATTATTACTACGATAAACGCCATTATATCAAGATTGAATTTCTGCCGGTTCAGTTTTGTGTAATATCCATCAATTATCCGGTTCTCTTCCAATTTTTTTAATCTTTCGCTCAAAGAAGGAAGTGATAGTCCTACTAATTCAGCAAGCTCATTTCTTTTAATTCTTCCGTTTTCCTGAAGCTTTTTTAGAATAGTAATATCTAAGCTATCGAGCATAATTTTTCTTATTAAATTAGGAAAAGTTATTTAATTGACTGAAAAAATAAGGTGTTTTTGTTAATAAAACAAATAAAAAAAATGATGATTTATTGCATTGCCTTGTTAAAATACTTTATTAGTTTAGCAGTGAGGATTTAGGGTAAATCTTGAAAAAAGAGGGCGCACTTTTTTTTGTGCTGATATTTATTATATCAGTACATTCTATTATAGCACAATTTGATCCGAATGTTGCCTCCATAATTAACCAGGTTAGTTCAGATCACTTAATGGATAATTTAAACTACTTAACGGGTATTAAGGAGGTTACTGTACCTTCGGGCACTTTTTTGATTACTTCGAGGCATTCATATCAGTTTACTAACCAGATTGCGGAGGAATATTTAAAGCAACAATTGGAATCATTCGGTCTTACAACTACAATGCAGTATTTTGACGGCGGAGGAGGAAATGTTATTGCAACACAGCCCGGTTATAAGTATCCACAAAAACAAATTATTATCTGTGCCCACTTTGATAATATGCCCAATTCATTTATTGCGCCCGGTGCAGATGATAATGCTAGCGGAACTTCTGCTGTTTTAGAAGCTGCAAAAATTCTATCTAAAAAGAAAACAGATTATACAATTATTTATGCTTTATGGGATAAAGAGGAACAAGGACTTCTGGGAAGTGCTTACTACGCATATCTGGCTAGATCAAGAAATGATGATATAATTGCTGTGATTAATATGGATATGATCGGCTGGGACAGTAATAACGATAACATTGCAGAAATTCATTACAGGAATTACAGTACATCATTTTCAATTGCTGATAATATGTTTCAAGTAAATAGCACTTATCAAATAGGAATGAACCTCGAACGTATTTATCCAGGAACCTCTGCAAGCGACCATGCCTCTTTCTGGAATAATAATTACCCGGCAGTACTATTAATAGAAGATTATACTTTTTCTAATGGTTTTAGAGATTTTAATACAAAATATCACACGGCTGACGACAAAATAGATTTGATAAACCGTTCATATTTCGAGAAGTGTGCTAAAATTGCAATAGGTACTTTGGCTACATATGCAGGAATTCAAACAACAAGCTCGGTTAGTAATGCCCAGCCTCTCACATATTCTTTGATGCAAAATTACCCCAACCCTTTCAATTCTGCTACAACAATTAGTTATCAACTGGAAAAAGAATCACATGTAAAAATTGTAGTTTATGATCTAATTGGGAAAGAAGTAGCCGTATTGGTAGATCGGGTTCAACTACCCGGTTCTTATTCGGCTTATTTTGATCCATCTGATTATAATGGCGGGTTATCAGCCGGATTGTATTTCTACACAATGTATTCAAAAGGATTCGCAAGCTCCCGAAAAATGCTTTACCTAAAATAGCCTACGCATATTAGCCTCGGATTTTTACTATCAAATTATTTCCAATCATTTCGATAATTCATTAACTTTCTGCCCGGATTTTTATAATTCAATTTAAAAAATGGGCAGATCTATTTTAATATTATTAATACTTCTTTCATTTTCACAAAACATCACAGGTGAAAAATTGTTCGTAACAGAAAAAAGAACGGTTGTATATCAACCCGATACCACAGAATTTTTACAGCGATACAAAGAACTAGATAATTATTACTCCAATAAAAAACTTGGCTCCTTTGTTGAAAACGGAAAAACATATTTCAGATTATTTGCACCCTCTGCAAAAAGTGTAAGACTCTGCACTTTCTTAAAACCTGAAGATAAAAAGTGCAAAGAATATTTTATGATGAAAGATAAAGACGGAGTCTGGGAAGCAGAATTAGACGGCGAGCATTATGGTTTATTCTACGGCTTCAAAGTGTACCATAAGGGCGAAGATTTCAGCAATTCAAATAAACCGATTTGTGTAGACCCATATTCAAAAGCCGTAGCTACTAAAACAACATATCTAAATCCACGGCGTTCAATTGTTGTTAAAGATGAACCATATGACTGGCAAGGAACCAGCTGGTTACAATTAGACCGGCGCGATCTGATAATATATGAAATGCATGTACGGGACATGACAATTCATAAATCTTCCGGTGCTAAATACCGCGGAACGTACCAGGGTTTAATTGAAAAAGGTAAAACCGGCGGAATTGATTACATAAAATCTCTTGGAGTAAATGCCGTTGAAATTTTACCTTCTCAGGAATTTGGTTATTGCGAAATTCCTTTTAGAGATTCTATCGAAGGAAAATTTAACACATGGAATCCTTATGAACGTAATCATTGGGGTTATATGACTGCTGCATTCTTTGCGCCGGCATCATATTATAGCCAGAGATGGAATAGTTTCAAATGGAATGAATGGATTGGTAAGGATGGTAAACAAATAAATGATTTTAAGGATATGGTAAGAGCTTTCCATAAAGAAGGGATTGCCGTTATAATGGATGTAGTTTATAATCATCTTTCGGAATACGAAATAGGTAATCTTAAACAGATTGATAAGGAATACTACTTTAGACTTGATAACAAAGGAAATTACATTGCTCAAAGCTGGTGCGGTAATGATCTTAAAACAGAACGACCTATGGTTCGACGGTTGATTGTCGAAAGTATTTTACATTGGATGAAAGAATATAAAATTGACGGATTCCGGTTCGACTTAAGTACGCTAATAGACTGGAAAACAATTGCAGAGATTCGCGAACGCGCTATACAAATAAATCCCAATGTAATTTTAATTGGAGAAGCCTGGGGCGGCGGAGGTTACTCGCCAGATGGCTTTTCTAAAAAAGGTTATGCCGCTTGGAACGATCAGATTAGAAACGGAATTAAAGGCGAAAATCCGGTTAACGGATTAGGATGGATCTTTGGCGAATGGTTCGGTAATAATTCCCTTAAACGTATTAAAAGTTATGTGAACGGAACATTAGTAAGAGATACGCTCGGTCTATTTCAGAAAAAAGAACATTCTATTAATTATCTGGAATCCCACGACGGATATACATTGGGCGATTTTATTAGAATCGGAACCAGGGAAGTTGATCCTATTAAAAAAATAAAAAATGTTGATAGACATGTTAAACTTACTCCTCTTCAAACCAAGTTAAACAAGCTTGGTGCCTTGTTCCTTTTTACTGCTCAGGGTATTCCAATGATTCACTCTGGACAGGAATATGCAAGATCGAAAGTAATTCCGCATAATATACGGGTTAACGATCCCGAAAAAGGAAGAATAGATCATAATTCGTATAACAAGGATAACGAAACAAATTATATCAACTATAATCATGTTGAAACAAATAAAGATTTGTTCAAATACTACAAAGGACTAATAGAAATTAGAAAAGAATTCCCGGCATTTAAGAGAGCCGAATATGAGGATATTATCTTTTGGGAACATCCGTTAAGTAAATTTGGTCTCGCATATTTCATAGAGAATGAAGAAGATATTTTTGTAGTTCTGTTAAACGCCGATAAGAATCTTGTGTTAGAATTTCC
>DYHC01000002.1:0-17647 GCA_020724325.1 Melioribacter roseus | reverse complement strand
TTGATAAAAACTTTGCGGGAACTAAATCATTAATGGAAGTAGAGAATATTCTTAAAATTGAACCGACAACGGGCGCGGTACTAAAAAAGAAGAAATAAAATCTACTAACTGAATACCGCTTTTCTTAACGCCATTTGAATTGCATTTTTAAATTCGCTAAGATTAACCGGCTTTTGGAATATATATTCTACACCAAGCTCTCTGTACTCGCTCTTAATAGTTTCATTAACATCGCTCGATAGAATTATAACCGGTGGTTTGTATCTAAGGTCTGTAATGTTTAGTTGTTTAACGAGTTCGCTGCCAGTCATTACAGGCATTTTATGATCTGTAATTACAAGTACCGGCGAACTTTGTTTTATTAATTCAAGAGCTGCTTTTCCGTTCTCGGCTTCAATTATATTGTATTGCGGTATTAGGTTCTTAATAAGCTTCGAATACAGTAGACGGTCTGTTTTTATATCATCAACCAGCAAAATATTTGTAGAAGCAATTGGTATAGTAAAATAGAACCGGGAACCCTTTCCCTCTTCGCTTTCAACCCAGATATTGCCGCCATGTTTTCTTACAATATCTGCTACCAAAGAGAGTCCTAATCCAGTTCCTTTTTCACCGGCAGTACCTGGAGTAGTAAATTTTGCATCGACCTTAAACAACTTTGAAATATCTTCTTTCTTCATACCAACACCGTTGTCTTCAACAGTGAATTGAACGTGACGTTTTTCGATATCAACTGATGCAACTACGTTAATTTTTCCTTCTGGATTAGTGAATTTAATTGCATTCGAAATCAGGTTGTTGATTACTTGAAGAAACAACCCTTCGTCTGCATGAATGTAAAAGTCCTTGTTAAGACCGGAAGTCAATTCAATTTTTTTCTGTAATGCCGCGCCGGATAATATTTGTAACGACCTTTCAACTACTGCCTTAGCATTAATTCTTACCGGCTCAAATTTGATCTTACCGGTTTGTAGCCGCGTATAATCCAAAAGTGAATTTACAAGTCCAAGCATACTTTTAGCCGATTCTTGAATAAGCCGAACGTACTGCTCGCGTTTTTCGTTTGTAAGATCCGGATTGTTTGATAAAAGAAAATCTGTAAAACCAAGTATTGAGCTGAAGGGAGTTCTTAAATCGTGCGAAATTATAGAAATGAATCTGTCTTTGGCTTCATTTAGTTCTTTCAATTCCAAAGCAGATTTTTTAAGCTCTTCCTCAGCACGTTTGGAAATTGTATTATCTATTACAACTCCAAACACTTTTTGTATTTCTCCTTTTGAATTCCTTTTAACTGTTACTTTATTTTCGATCCAGATAATATTTCCCAGCGCATCAATAATTCTATACTCGAACACCTCGAAATTGCGCGAACTATCGTTGTATAAATTGCGTATTTTGTTTGTCGTATTTTCAACATCATCGGGATAAATAATTCTCTGCCACTTTTCTTCTCCGCCTAAGAATTCTTCTGCACTGTATCCCGTAATTTGTTTGATTGCCGGTGTATAAAATACGGTTTGTAATTTACCTTCAACAAATTCTTCTGTATAAAAACTCTCTTTAATATTTTCTGAAATACTCCTATATCTTTCTTCAGAAATTTGAAGCGCTTCCTGAGATTTCTTCTCGTCCGAAATATCTCTTAAGACCCATACAATAAACTTTTCTTCATTGGTTTCATAAAAAGAGACAGAATTTTCCAATTCAATTATAGAAGCATTCTTTTTCTTTCCTTTAAAGCCAAACCGCGCCGGATAGTCTCTGCTCTCTTCAGCGCTGATTATATACTTGTTTACTTTCTGAATATCATCTTTGTCAACAAAATCGAGCGGGTCTTGACCAATAATTTCACTAGCGCTTCTGAAGCCGAACATTTGAACAAACGAATCATTAACAAGTACAAACTTTCTGCTGCTTATCAACGCTATACCATCGTGCGATGCTTCGAAAACAGACCTTATTAAAAGTAAATCTTTCTCAGATTCTTTTTTAAGAGTAATATCTGTTAGAATTACGCTGTAGTATTGAATTGTATTGTTAGAGTCGTAAGCCGCCGAAAAACTTGCAAGGACGTAAATCCGCTGGTTCTTTTTGTTTATCATCGGCAATTCTATAGACTGGGATCTGTAAGAGATCAGCTCTTGAATATCAAACTGATTTTGGTTCGGATATGATGTTTCAACCAGGTCGCCAAAATTAATACCGCTTAGCTCTTCTATTGTATATTCAAATGATTCCAAAAAATTAGGATTAGCATAGGTAATTTTCCCGTTTAAGTCGAGAATACAAATATATTCGTGGGAGTTAATTACAATATTTCTAAATTTCTCTTCAGAATGTCTTAACTCTTTTTCTGCCTTAACCTTTTGTGTTACATTAGAACAAAGCATGAAATAATTTTCTTCCGAATCATCTTCAATAGCCGCAATCTTAACCTTAAAAAATTCGGCGATGTTATCATCATCACCAATTTTTAATTCACCTTCCCATAATCTGTTTTTCTTTAATTCATCAAGCATATTTTCAAGAAACGGCTTATCAATTTGCTGAAAAATCTTTCCAATAAATTTGCCATAAACCTCGCTTCTTGTTAAGCCGAATAATTTTACTGAGGATTCATTCCAGAAAAATATTCTTCCATCATTATCAAAGCCGATTACACCGTCAAGAACTTTTGCAGTAATCTGCTGATATTTTCTAAGCTCTTTAATTTCCTGGTCATTTATAGTAACTAAGTCTCTTTCCTTTGAAACATCTTTTACAAGAACAATTATAAATTCTGCTTCCGGACTCTCTTCTGTCAGCGGTATTAAGGTAAGGTTAGCTTTACGCTCGGTATTATTTTTAATATAAGGTAATTCTGTCCATACAGTTTTATTTGATGAAACAACCGTTTCAAGAAGTTTCTTAAATAAAATGCCCGAGAGTTTTTGCGGGCGGTTTATTCCTTTTAGAATTTCCGGCTCAAATAGAAATGAAAAATCATCATATCCTTTAGTAGAGCTTAATTTTATTGTTCCCTCTTTATCTACAAAGAAATAACAATCGCTCACAAGAAGTAAAAAGTTCTGAAAATTTTGCGAATGTATAAATGCTAATTCTTCTTTAGAAGGACTTATTTTTACATCTTCAACAATAATAATTCCGCCGTTAAATTTTCCTTCGGATAAAATCGGGACACATTTAACTATGATAGATATTTTAATTCCGGCAATAGTTCTTGCCGTATCAAGTACTTTTTCGAAAACACTTCCTTCTCTTAACTCGTTAAGATCTTTTCTTAAATCGACGCCCTCGAAAAGTCTGTATTCGTAAATGCTTCTTCCCAAAATATCGGATGGTTTACCATTAATTACACCGCTGAAATGGAAAAAGTTATTATTAACATATTTAACAAGGAATTCATTATTGAATATTAGTATTCCAATAGGTGCCGTTTCTAAAATGCTGCGGTAGAGAAAATCGGATTTAGAAAAGTCGAAGGTTGTATCTAGTGTAGACGTCATTAATCAATTACCCGGCAGAAATTTTAAGTCAATTTATAAAAAAAGGATATATGAAAATATAGAATGCCCGTAAGATTTATTAAAATAAGGGCATCTCTAAAAACTTCAAATGCAATCTGCGGAAATCAGTTTTATCCGCCATAGAACGGCGGACAAGTCCGTGTTTATCAGCGTTCTATTTACCTAAAAATAGTTTTTAGAGATGCCCAATAAATTTTACAATTGCAAATAAATACGCTGGAAAATTTTATCTGTTGCTAAAGTATTCTGTTTAACAAATCGAACTCCAATATTTCCCATTTCCATTCTATATTTTTCATCGCTAAATAATTTTCTAAGAACACGATAAGCTTCCTTTTTATTGCTTACTAAAAGTGCTCCGCCCAGGGAAACAAGAATTTTAGCTTCTCTGCTGTTTCCAATTTTGGGACCAAACAGAACCGGAATTCCGTAAACAGCCGGTTCAAGAACATTATGAACTCCCTGTTTAAAACTTCCGCCGACATAGGCAACATCGGCATAAGAATAGAGCGTTAGAAGTATACCTATAGAATCTATTATAATTACCCGTTCATTATTATAATTGTTCATAAATGAAAATCTTATAGAACGGTAATATTTGAACAATGTGTTTTCAATTCGTTCCAGATGCTGTATAGTAGGTTCGTGTGGAACAACAATAGTAACAACAGATTGGTCGTATTCCATCAGTTTCATTAAAGCGGGCAGCATAACATCTTCGTCGCTTTCCCAAGAACTTCCGAGGACAAAAACTTTTTTGCCGTCGAAAAAATTCTCTTTAAATAATTTTTTTTCTTTAGCATCGATGCTGTTTGTATAAACCCTGTCAAATCTTGTATCGCCAACAATTTCAATTTTGTTATCCGGAATTCCGAACACCTTAAAATTAACAGCATCGTCATCCGATACAGCAAGCACACCTGTAACATTGGCGAAAAGAGATTTATGAAAATCGAACACAAGTGGAAGTTTCCGTTTAGACTGCGAGCGCATAGTAGCATCAACAATAAAATAGGGTATTTTTTTCTTATCAAGTTTCCAAATCATATTCGGCCAAATATCGTAACGCATAAAGATAGCGATATTAGGGCGAACGTGGTTTAAAAATCGTTCTGTTAAAATGGGAGTATCGATCGGTATGTAAGAAACAATATCTGCAAAAGGATATTTAAGCGAATTACGGTAGCCCGACGGAGAAAAAAAAGAAATGATTATGTTTACATCCATCTCACTTTTAATTTTTTCTATAATCGGTTTTGCCTGTTCAAATTCGCCCATCGAAGCCGAGTGGAACCAGATCATCTTCTTTTTGCGGTCAATTCCAGCTAAATTGATAATCAGATTCTCAAATAATTTTTTTCTATCCTGTAATCCGGTCCTTATTTTTGAATTGAACAGCGAAAAGATAAAAATAAACACCTTAGCCGGTGGAATTACTAACAGATTATAGAATAAGTACCAGATATTCTTCATAGTTTAGAGAGAAATTGTGTTAAGTTATTATATACGATTTGAGGAGTAATTTCTTTCATACATTTGAAATGTTTCTTTGCACAATTATCCATACCTATATGGCTGCACGGTCGGCAAGATAGCGATTTATTTTCTAAGATTATATTTGGAATACCATAAGGACTAAACCCAAATTCCTTAACCGAAGAACCGAATAGAGCAACAACCGGAACACCCGCCGAAGCAGCAACATGCATTAACCCTGAGTCATTACATACCACAACTTTGCACCGCTTAATATCCGCAGCGGTCTTAAATATGTCGTTACTGCTGCACAGATTTATTGAACCTTTAACCCGGCAAGAAATAAAATCGCAAACTTGTTTATCCTCCGCGCCTCCAAATAATACAAGTTTATAACCATTATTAATAAGGTTTTCTCCTAATTCAATAAAATATTCTGCCGGCCAACGCTTTGTAAAATGCTTGGAACCCGGACAAAACCCAATATAATTTTTATCATGAAGCAAAGCTGAATCGGTAATTTGAGGCGTATAAAGTTCGAGTCCGAGTTTATCAAGTTTTAATCCGGGCACAGACTCGCAATACATCTGCGTAATTGATTTGATTTCTTTATAGCGATTGATTTTAAATTTAACGAGAAGATATTTATTCCATGTTGGTTTCTTAAATGAATAGGTAATTATGTTTAAATAACCGGCTATTATTCTGGAGCGGATGTTATTTTGCAGATCAACAACAAAATTGTAATTATTCCTTTTAAGGATCTTAAGAAGAAATTTAATTTTTTCGGATCTTGAAAGCGCGTAGACAACGTTAATATTGGGATTAAACTTTACTGCATTGGAATATTCTTCTTTAACTAGAAAATCGATTACAGCGCCCGGGAATTGTTTTTTTAATGCCCTTATAACGGGCGTTGTAAGTAATACGTCGCCTAAAGAACTTAGGCGGATAATTAAAATTCGATTAATATTTCCCGGTTGCAATCAATAATTTCTTTTATTTTGGATACAAATCTAACCAAATAAAAAAATGCCTTCCACTATTACTTATTTGTCTTGTAAAAAAATCTTGGCTATTTTTGATTCGTATTAAAACAAAACGGTAGAAGTTATGACATCTTTAGCAGCTCCATTAACTAAGCATTACCCTGATGATTCACTAGAAAAAAAAGCTTACGATATCGCCGAAAAATTTAAGGATAATTTACCTATTGTAAACGATAGGAACAGACTGGGTTTTAATTTATATAGATACTTAAAAGGCGAAGGTGATACGCCGGAAGTTATTGTTCGAACTGCACGTTTTACACTGAACAGAATTACAAAGGATGAACTTGCTGCTAAATTGAACGAAGAAATTGCTAAATTAAAAGAAGATAAGAATTGAAGAGAGCTCTCTCAAAAGCGATGATTCAAATAATAACCCTGTGATATTTTGCGGGTTAGTATTTAATGAATATTACTTTTGAGACAGCTCATTATCTTTAATTCTGCTTATCAGCATCTGCTAAAAACTTTTCTACAAGTAAAACATCTTCCTCGCTGCCAATAAAAATGGGAATTCTCTCGTGAAGGGATTCCGGAACCTTTTCTAAAATTCTATTCTTTCCATCGGTTGCTCTTCCTCCGGCAGCTTCTACAATAAAAGCCATTGGATTACACTCATACACCAAACGTAGTTTCCCTTTTTCATTTCTTTTATCCCCGGGATACATAAATATCCCGCCATACAGTAAAGTACGATGAACATCAGCAACCATAGAGCCGATGTACCTTGCCTGATAAGGTTTTCCATTAAATTTATTTGCCTGAAGATATTTTATATAATCCTTAAGACCTTTATGCCAGGAAAAATAATTTCCTTCGTTAATACTATAGATTCTTCCATGTTTAGGGATTTTAATTTCATCATGGGAGAGTAAAAACTCACCGAAAGCCGGATCCAGAGTAAACCCGTAAACACCATGTCCGGCAGTATAAACAAAGACTGTACTAGAACCATATAAAACATAACCGGCAACTTCCTGTTTAAACCCCGGCTGAAGACAATCTTCAAGTTTACCGGGTCCATTACCTGGAGTAATGCGTTTAAAAATCGAAAAAATTGTACCGATACTAACATTAGCATCGATGTTAGAAGAACCATCGAGCGGATCGAAAAGAAGAACATATTTTCCAATTTTTTGATGAGGCGGAAGGTGGATAATATCTTCATCCTCTTCCGATGCCATAACGCAAAAATGACCGCCATGGTCCATAGCTTTTAGCAGTGTTTCATGCGCAAAAATGTCGAGCTTCTTAACATCGTCGCCAGATACATTACTTTCTCCTGTAAAACCGAGTATGTCTGCTAATCCGGCTTTGTTCACTTCAAGAGAAATTACTTTAGCAGCAAGACTTAATTGAAGAAGGATAGCAGATAATTCGCCGGTAGCTTCCGGGTGAAGCTTTTCGCCTTCAAGAATGTGGCGAGGTAACGTCATGAACCTTTTTTTTGCCATACAAGGTGCCTCCTCTATGCTGTTTTGGTTATTTCCTGATCTTTATATTGAAGTTCATATAGACGATAATAGATTCCCCGTGTTGCCAATAATTCCTGGTGCGTTCCGGTTTCTTTTAATTCACCTTTATGCATTACCAAAATTTTATCTGCATTTTGAATTGTAGAAAGACGATGTGCAATAACTATAGATGTTCTTCCTACCAAAAGTTTTTCGATTGCATTCTGAATTAATTGTTCTGTTTCGGTATCTACGCTCGAAGTTGCTTCATCCAAAATAAGAATTTGCGGATTATAAGCAAGTGCGCGTGCAAATGAAATTAACTGGCGCTGTCCAACGCTTAATGTTGCTCCTTTCTCTTTAACCTCTTCATCATATTTATTCGGAAGGTTTATAATAAACTTGTCCGCACCAACAGTTTTTGCTGATTCAATAATCTGCTGATCGCTAATTTCAGAATTACCAAGACTGATATTCGATTTAATTGTTCCGCTGAAGAGGAATACATCCTGCAGAACCATCGAGATATGTTTTCTAAGATCCTTTTTATGAAGTTTGCGGATGTCAATACAATCAAGCGTAATACTCCCTTTTTCGATATCATAGAACCGTGTAAGAATATTTACAATGCTTGTTTTGCCGGCACCTGTGGCTCCAACAATTGCCGCGGTTTCACCCGGATTAATTTTGAATGAAACATTTTTAAGAACATGCTCGCCATGGTTATAAGCAAACCATACATTATTAAACTCAATTTCGCCGCGAACTTTTTGGAGTATAATGGGATTATCGGGATTTCTAATTATTGTCTTATCGTCGAGAAGATTAAAAATCCTTTCGGAAGCTGCCATTGCTCTTTGAAGAATGTCATACTTTTCAGATAAATCGCGCACAGGTCGCCAGAACATTTCAATGTATTGAAGAAATGCTGTGAGAACTCCGAACGTTACTACTCCCTGAATTATTTCTCCGCTTGCATACCAGATTACAAGGGAGATAGAGAAAGCACTTAACAACTCTACAAACGGGAAAAAGATCGCATAGTAAAAGACCGATCTTATATTAGCACTTTTGAAATCGTTATTAATTGAAGAAAACTTTTCAAGTTCCTCTTTTTCCTTTGCAAACATTTGAACAACATTCATTCCGGTAACATGTTCCTGCATATAAGAGTTTAACCGCGCAAGATGAGTCCTTACGTTACGGTATTCCTCTCTTACTTTTTTACGGAATAAAAATGTTGCATAGAAAAGGAAAGGAATAACCGCTAATGTAACCAGCGTTAGCTGCCAGGACATACTAAACATAAAAATAAAAATGAACACGAGCATAAAAATATCGCTGAAGACAGTAATAACACCCGAGCTGAACATTTCATTTAATGCATCTACATCATTAGTAACGCGTGTTACGGTTCTGCCGACGGGAGTTCTATCAAAGTACCGAAGTGCAAGTTTCTGAACGTGAGAGAAAAGTTGAATTCTAATATCATAGATTATTTTCTGCCCCATCAATTCTGTAAAGTAAGTTAAATAGTATTGAACAACTGCCTGAATAATAAGCGAGGCAAATAAAATTGCAACGATAAATAGAAGTCCGTTGTAATCTTTATGCATTATGTAATCATCTATAGCAACTTTGCTTAGAAAAGGACGGAGCGGACCAATAGCTGCAACAAGTATATTAAAAAGGATTGCCGCAATAACATACATTTTATACGGCTTAATGTAAACGAGGAGCCGTTTCATTAATTTGGAATCGTATGCTTTGCCAAGTATTTCGTCTTCGCGTTGTTCAGCCATTGTTAATCCATTACAGAAAGTTCTTGTTCGAGTAATTGCCTTTTATTCAAATCAGCGTAAATTCCATTTTGTTCAATCAATTCTTCATGAGTTCCTTCTTCGGCAATTCTGCCTTCGTGAAGGACAAAAATTTTATCGGCATCTTTAACGGTAGAAATTCTATGACTTATAATAATACTTGTTCTATTCCTCATAAATTCTTTTAGTCGTCTTAAAATTTCTTCTTCGGTGTTAGTATCCACTGCAGAGAAAGAATCATCAAGTATTAATATTTTGGGGTCGATTGCAACGGCTCTGGCAAGAGTAGAACGCTGCTTCTGACCACCGGATAAAGTGATTCCCCTTTCACCTAATATCGTTTCATATCCTTTAGGAAAAAATTCTACGTCTTTGGAAAGCTGGACAATTTCGGCTGCGTTTTTAATTAGGTTTATTTCTGCATTGTTCAGCCCGAAGACAACATTGTTTGCCAGAGTATCTGAGAACAGGAAGTTCTCTTGTGAAACCATTCCAATATTTTTGCGAAGAGTTTGCAAAGGAATTCTTTTTACATTTACTCCGTCAATTAATACTTCTCCATCGGTTACATCATAAAAACGAGAAATTAAATTGACAAGCGATGTTTTACCTGTTCCGGTTTTTCCTATAAACGCAACAGTATTTCCTTTTTCAATTTTCAGGTTAATTCCATTTAATATAAGCGGTAAATTTTCGTCATAACTAAAAGAAACATTTTTAAATTCTATTTCACCATTAATTTCTTTAACGCTGTAGTCTGTATTTATGGAGTCTTGAATTTCATACGGCTCATTAAAAATTTTCAACAAACGCTTCATACTGGCTTCTGCTTGCTGAATCATAGTAGCAACCCAGCCGAAAGAAATCATTGGCCAGATTAACATACCAAGATATGCATAGAACGCAACCAGTTCTCCAATGGTAAAATTTCCGTTAATCATCTGCGTACCACCAGCCCAAAGAACAATTATAAATGAAAGTCCAGCAATTAAAAGGAACACCGGTATAAACATAGCTTGAAGTTTAACAAGGTCCATTTTACGCTTAAGATATTCCTTGCTTTCGGTCTTATAATTTTCTGTTTCGTACTCTTCTCTGCTGTATGATTTAATAACCCTTATTCCCGAAAAGTTTTCCTGTGCTCGTGCGGTTAAATCCGCAAATTTCTCCTGTATCTTTGTAAATTTTGAATGTACCCGGCTCATCACATAATAAACTATCAGCGTCATAAAAGGTGATGGCAGAATTGCATAAAATGTGAGAAGCGGATTCATCGAAAGCATTATAAAAAATACAAACAGAAATTTTGTGCCGTTATCAATTGTGTACATAACCGAGGGACCCACAAAACTTCTTACAGCATTTATATCGTTTGTAGCATGAGACATAATATTGCCGGTAGAATTGTTTTGATAAAAACGCAACGATAATTTTTGAAGATGATTCCAGAAATCGTAACGGAGGTCGTTTGCTATCTTCCATGAGGTTACGATAATTGTCTGACGAATTAGAAATCTAAAAACTCCTGAAAGAAGAGAGGTAATAATAATCAGCAGAACAAATTTTAATACAACTTCTGAGAGCGAATTTCTTTCTATTGCATTTATGCCTTGCTTAATTAATTGAGGGATGTAAACCTGCCCGATATTAGAAAGGAGAATAAATATTATTCCCCAGATGAAAGAATTTTTATACCGGACAAAGTATTTTTTCAGTTGATATAAATTTCTGAACAAGATGAAATTGAGTCCTTTCTATCATCAACAATAAAGAAACTTCCGTTTACACACAACTAATTTTCCTTAGTCAATAATTTCAAAACCAGTATACTTATGCAGAACTTTGGGAACAATTACTTTACCTTCTGGCGTTTGATAATTTTCTAATAATGAAACCATTAATCTGCTTGTTGCTAAACCTGAACCATTGAGTGTATGAACAAAATCTAATTTTTTATCTTCTTCCCTTCGGTATCGAATATTAGCTCTTCTTGATTGAAAGTTTTCAAAGTTGCTGCAAGATGAAGCTTCCAGCCACTTGTTTTCTGCCGGCGACCACGTTTCTATGTCGTAACATTTTGCTGCTGAAAAACTTAAGTCCCCGGTACACAACAAAATAATTCTATAGGGAATTCTCAACGCTTTTAATATATCTTCTGCGTCAACTACCATCGATTCTAATTCTTCATAAGAACCTTTTGGATTTGAAAATTTTACCATTTCAACTTTGTTGAATTGATGCACTCTTAAAAATCCTTTTGAATCTTTTCCGTAAGAGCCGGCTTCGCGGCGGAAACAAGGTGAATAACCAACATACTTTATTGGCAAATCTTTTTCTGCAAGTACTTCATCTCTATGAATATTTGTTATTGGTACTTCTGCGGTTGGAATTGGATACAGCCCGTCCTTCTCTATAAAGTACATATCCTCTTCCATTTTAGGAATCTGTCCTGTTCCTTTCATCGATTCACGGTTAACCAGTATTGGCGGAAAAATTTCTGAATAACCATGATTATGGAGATGAAAATCGAGCATGAAATTTATTAGTGCACGTTCTAAAGTTGCACCTTTACCAGTATAAAGTGGAAAACCCGATCCTGATATTTTAGTACCGCGTTCGAAATCGAGTATGTGTAATTTCTTGCCGAGTTCTGTGTGATCTAAAACTTTAAAATCATTTTTAAAAGAAAATCCTTCGGGAAGCCATTGCCGGACTTCAACATTATCTTCTGCACTTTTTCCAATTGGAACAGATGAATGTGCAAGGTTTGGAGTGTTTCGCAGAATTTCTTCCAACTCATCTTCAATTTTTCGTAAACCACCATCGAGCAAAGCAATTTCATCGCCAACCCTTTTCATTTCTGCAAAAATTTCTGTTGTATCCTGTCCGGCTTTTTTTAGCTGCGGAATTTGAGATGAAACTTGGTTTCGTTTCGCTTTCAATTCGTCTGATTTAAGAATAAGCGCTCGTCGTTCTTCATCTAGTTTCAAAATATCATCAACAACATTTGCAGAATTTTTATTAAGTAATCCCTGTTTTACAATTTCTGGATTTTCTCTTATTAGTTTAATATCGAGCATTTTTTCCTCATTATTTTTTGTCATTCTTAGGGAGTGAAACGACCGAAGAATCTTGATAAAAATTGCTAAGAGATTCTTCGTCCCGCAAATTAGAACTCAGAATGACATTCCATGTCACTTAACTACAATATTATAAATTTTATTTGGAACGTAAATTTCCTTTATTACTTGTTTTCCACCGGTATAAGATTTTACTTTTTCATCTGCATAAACCAAACTTTTTACTTCATCGTCAGAAATTTAATGTAGAGCATTTTTTCCTTATCCGTTTTTATCCGTTTAATCTGTTCTATCTGTGTGCTATTTGATAGAATAACGATGATGCGAATAAAGTTTCATTTATAGAGAATCAATTTTCATTTCAGTCAATAAATAACTTTTTATTCTATTAATAAAATCTTCTGCATTGTTTAACTGTTTGATTGCATCCTCTTTGGACGCCAAGAAAAAATCGTGATAATCAGCTCTAACCCTTATATTGAATGCCATCGAAAATATTTTTCCATATTGATTCTCTATTTTATTCGCTGCAATATAATTCTGATGAAAAAAATGTATAACCCCGGAATGTTTTTTACTATCGTATCTATCAAAAGCTAACAAAGCTCTGGTTGAATGAAATATCACATAGTAAGAACGATTTATAGATTGAGCATATTTTTCGGTTATAAATAGTTCTTTGGCAGCTAATAAATCTTCTACCGCTTTATTCATTCTATGTTTAGAAAGTTCTGTTTCACTGTACTCCATAAATTGGAATCCCTTCTTTTACAAGGTTAGAATAATACGGAAGAATTTCTCGATAGCCATTAAAATTATCTTCACTGATTATCATAATAGAAACTACAACATTATATTTTAACGAGAGTTCTAAACATACGTCTGCTAATTCATCGTCATATTCATTTATTTGACTTAATGTAACATTTGCAAACGCAGCAAAATCTATATCGGATTCATCATCATAATCTCCGCGTGCATAAGAGCCGTAAAGGATTACTCTTTTAAGTTTATCCCCTAATAGTTTCTTTACTGCTACTTCAAGTTCCTTTTTTAATTCATCTAGCTGTTCTATTTTCATAAGCTTTCCTCAAATCTAAAAAACAGAGTGACAAATTCCGTATTTATCACTATGTAAGAATCTCACTGAAATTTAATATCGAGCACTTTTTCCTAATTATTTTTTGTCACTCTCAGGGAGTGAAACGACCGAAGAATCTTGATAAAAATTGTTAATAGATTCTTCGTCCCGCAAAGCAGAACTCAGAATGACATTTCATGTCACTTAACTACAATATTATAAATTTTATTCGGAACGTAAATTTCCTTTATTACTTGTTTTCCATCGGTATAAGATTTCACCTTTTCATCTGCATAAACCAAACTTTTTACTTCATCGTCAGAAAGGTTTGCTGCCATATAAATTTTAGCTCTCACCTTTCCATTAATCTGCACAACAATTGTAATACTATCTTTAGTTAATGCAAGTTGGTCAACTTCAAACCAAACTGGATTTTCAAAAATTGATTTTTCTTTTCCTAACAAACTCCAGCATTCTTCTGCAAGATGCGGTGCTAATGGAGCTAACATTATCGAAAATCGTTCAAGTGAATAAAGCTGTATTTCAGGTTTACACTCATTAAGATTTTTCATTTCGTTTAATAGTTCCATCAATGCAGCAACTGCGGTATTAAATCTGAAATGTTCCAGCTCCACATTTATTTTATCTAATGTTTGATTTACTTTTCTATAGATTCCTTTTTCTACTTCTCTTAGTAAATCTAGATTATATTTTTCAGATGTGTTAGTTCTGCTGGCTAAGTCTTTATTGGCATTGAACATTGAGTACGTTCTTTGAACAAACCGATCAACACCAACAATTCCTTTATCGCTCCAGTCTCCGCCTAAATCATACGGGCCCATAAACATCAAATACATTCTAAAAACATCCGAACCATATTCATGCAAAAACTGATTTGGGTCTACAACATTTCCTTTTGACTTCGACATTTTTGCACCAAGGTTTGTAATCGTGCCTTGGTGAATTAATTTCTGAAATGGTTCATCACTTTTTACCAATCCAATATCACGCAAAAATTTATGAATGAACCGTGCGTATAAAAGATGCATAACTGCATGTTCAGCACCGCCGACATAAGTATCGACCGGAGTCCAAGCATTTGCTAATATTGAATCAAACATTCCCATTTCATAATTAGGATTAAGATAACGCAAATAATACCACGATGAATCAACAAAAGTATCCATTGTGTCTGCATCTCTTTTAGCATTTGTATTACACTTAGGACATTTTACATTGATAAATTCTTCGCTGCTTGCAAGAGGTGATCCGCCATCTGGTTTGAAATTAACATTATAAGGAAGAACAACCGGAAGCTGATCTTCAGGGACCGGTACTTCACCGCAATTATCACAATGAATAATTGGGATTGGAGTTCCCCAATAACGCTGACGAGAAATTAGCCAATCGCGCAAACGATAATTAATTGTATGTTTACCAATTCCTTTTTGTTCTAGCCATTCAATTATTTTTTTCTTTGCATCTTCAACGTAAAGACCGTTCAAAAAATCGCTGTTGATTGCCGGACCATCATCAAGATATGCTTTGCCTTCAAATCCTTCGGGTGGTTGTACAGTTCTGATAATCGGCAAACCAAATTTTTCTGCGAACTCCCAATCGCGTTCATCTTGCCCGGGTACAGCCATTATCGCACCGGTTCCGTATGTCATCAAAACATAATCTGCAATCCAAATTGGAATATTTTTATTTGTAACCGGATTGATTGCAAAAGCGCCGGTGAAAACTCCGGTTTTTTCTTTCACGGTTGAAGTTCGGTCAATTTCCGTCATAGACTTTATTGACTCGCGGTATTCTTCAACTTTATGTTTGAATTCATCTGTAGTGAGTTTATCAACGAGAGGATGTTCGGGTGCAAGAACCATATATGTTGCACCAAAAAGTGTATCCGGTCTTGTTGTAAAAACTCTTATTAAGTCGTCCGTTCCACTAACTTTAAAATCAACTTCAGCGCCAAGACTTTTACCAATCCAATTGAACTGCATTGTTTTAGTTTTTTCAGGCCAATCAATTTTAGTTAATCCGTCCAAAAGTTCTTCAGCATAATCAGTAATCTTAAAAAACCATTGAGTAAGATTTTTTTGAATAACAACCGAATTACATCTTTCGCAAGTTCCGTCATTCAAGACTTGCTCTCTTGCTAAAACTGTTTGACATGAGGTACACCAATTAACCGGAGCATTTTTTCTGTATGCTAATCCGTTTTTATAAAGCTGAAGGAAAAGCCATTGATTCCACTTATAGTATTTCGGGTCGCATGTCATTAGTTCTGCATCCCAATCGTACATTCCGCCCATTCGTTTAACCATTTCGCGAATGTCATCAATGTTTTTCATGGTGCTGTCGTGCGGATGAATTCCAGTTTTGATTGCATAATTTTCTGCTGGAAGCCCAAATGCATCATATCCCATCGGCTCAAATACATTAAACCTTTTTAATTTTTTGAAGCGTGCGTATGAATCAGTTGGTCCGTAATTGTACCAATGACCAATGTGCATTTTTGCGCCGGAAGGATAAATAAACATTACAAGGCAGTAATGTTTGTTATCCGTTTTAATTAAGTCAGTTTTATAAACCTTTTTTTCTTCCCAAAACTTCTGCCATTTGGGTTCTACATCACCGAAAGGATATCGCATCATAGTAAATATTTGTTAAAAATAGAATTCAAACTTATCAAAAATGGGATGGTTTATCAAGGAAGTGATTGAATTGTAAAGAAACCTTGTTTCAATGAAATCTTCGGCTCAGGCTAAATATGAATCATCTATATCAATATGCGTATTTCTTTTCGAATCCTTTTTTATCCCATAAAATTTCATTCTTTTTGAATTAAGTAGTTACTATTAGAAAATAGCAGAACTACAACTAGATCAAAATATGGCTGCTAAAAACGAAGAATTTTTTTCAACTATTATCGACTTTTTACCTTTTCTTTAGGGCAAAGATTGTTAAGAATAAGAAAAAATATTTTTTTTACTGAGGATTTTCCATAGATTTACACACGAAATTCGAGCTTATCAGTATGAAAGCTACGGGTGGATAAAAACAAATATCCAACAACAGGACTTGATCAAAAAGACAGGTACCATAAAATGAATAAGTATTCCTATCTGATTGCCGGCAACGGCAGGCTATCAAAGCATTTCCAGCATTATTTTAATTCAATAGGTGTTTCATACCGGGTATGGTCGCGTAATTCTGATCTCGATTTTAATGAATTAGCTGAAAGCGCATCGCGTGTATTGGTTCTTATTAAGGATGATGAAATCGAGAGTTTTATAAAAAAGAATAAAACAGGTGAAATAAAAAATAAAATTTGGATCCATTGCTCCGGAATTCTTACAACTCCTCATGCCGAAAGCGCTCATCCATTAATGACTTTTGGAAATGACTTATATGATCTTGATACTTATCGTAATTTAACATTTATAACCGAGAAGGAAAGACTTCCTTTGAAGGTACTTTTCCCGGAACTTGAAAATAGAAGTTACTCGATACCATCGCAATTAAAGAACTTATATCATGCGTGGTGTGTTATGGCAGGAAATTTTACAACAATATTATGGTATAATTTTTTTAGTACACTTAAAGGTACTTTTGAAATTCCCTCTGAAGCAGCACATCATTATCTAAAAAAAATTACTGACAATTTAATTGCCGATTCAACATCGGCATTAACAGGTCCGTTTGTTCGAAATGATTTTGATGTAATTAATAAACATCTACTAGCTTTAGAGAATGAGTCATTTTTAAAAATTTATAAGTCTTTTCTTTGTGTCTATGAAGAAAAAACGTGAGTAAAATATTATGAAAACAATTGAGGATTTTTTGAAAAGCCGGAACGCGGGTATTCCAATAACGATGGTTACATGCTATGATTATTGGTCGGCTGTAATTATAAACGAAACCGATGTTGACGCGCTGTTGGTTGGCGATAGCGCCGCAATGGTTATGCACGGGTATGATACAACAGTAAACGCAGAGATGGATATGATGATGTATCATATAGCGGCGGTTAGGCGCGGGATAAAGGATAAATTAATCATAGCAGATTTTCCTTTTCTTGCTCACCGAAAGGGTATTAATTATGCAATGGAATGCGTTGATAAATTTGTTAAAGCCGGCGCTCATGCCGTTAAAAT
>DYHC01000368.1 GCA_020724325.1 Melioribacter roseus | reverse complement strand
CAATCTGAGCCTGACCTTCGGGAGTAATATCATCCTGATAAGTGTATTTACCGGGATAGATTCCGTCTGTATTCAGATTATCCTGGTAACAAAATACAAGCTCGCCGTTAATTAAGACTGGAAAATTTTCAATAGTTTTTATTAATGAAATTCTCTTTTCTGTATATGAGTGAATTATAGTTTCACCAACTATTTTTCTTTGCGGATAGTTTTCTGCAGAAGTGATATAACCTGCAAGAGCAGATGCAGCTACAACTGCCGGCGAAGCGAGATAAGCATCTGCATTAGGTGAACCCATCCGACCTTTGAAATTACGATTGGTAGAAGAAATTCCTACTTCACCGTCTTCAAGAAGTCCCATTCCTAATCCAATGCACGGACCGCATCCGGGTGGAAGAGGTACCGCACCCGCATTCAATAATATCTGCCAATCACCCCGCCTTTTACTTTCTGCCTCAACTTCACTTGATGCAGCTGAAATATAAAACTGAACTTCTTCTGCTATCTTTTTATTTCGCAAGAGTTCCGATGCTTCTGCTAAATCATCTACTCTTGAATTTACACAAGATACTAAATAAGCTTTATGGATCTTTATCTTTTTCTTCTTAACCTCTGAAACAGGAGAAATTATTTTAACTGTGTTGGGTCCGGATACATGCGGCTCAATAGAAGATAAATCAATTGATATTTCTCTTGAGTAGAATGCATCGCTATCTGCACTAAGAGAAGAAATTTCTCTTTCAAGAATTTCTATTCTCTCTGAATTTATTCTCGGATGTTTTCCATTACCGTCGATATCAGAAGCAACTCCTTCCAATCCTCTTCTTTCAATAAAACGGGAACGTTCATTAAGCCAATTCAATGTAATTTTATCAACAGGGAATATTCCCGCCAAAGCTCCCCATTCAGTAGTCATGTTTGCTATTGTTAAACGCTGATCGATATTAAGTTGTGTAATACCATTGCCTGTGAACTCGATAGCATGATTTAAGACTTCGTCCTTGTTAAAAAATCCGGCTAAAACAATAATTACATCTTTACCTTTAACACCTTTGTTAAGATTTCCTTTCAGCTCTACTTTAGCAACGTTTGGAACCTGCCACCAAGTGCGACCTGTAGCCCATATTGCAGCAGCATCGGTTCTTACTATTGGTGTACCCAAGCATCCTAATCCGCCATACATGTTTGAATGACTATCCGATGCTACTACTAAAGTCCCGGGCCATGCATATCCTTCTTCACACATTATCTGATGTCCGATACCACGTCCGGCTGGATAAAAATCAGCACCAGCTAATTTTGCAAACTCTTCAATCCGTTTGTACTTAGTAAGATTCTTTTCATTCTTATTTTGTATATCATGATCGAGAGTTATTACAACCTGACGTGAATTAAAAAGTTTTTTTGCTCCAATGCTGTTGAATTTAGGAATAACCGCACCTGTGTTATCGTGTGTCATTACATAAGCAGGACTAATCGATATATAATCACCTGAGCGAATAAGATGACCATCATCCAAACCGAATGCAAATTTTTGAGCTATCTTTTCTACTAAAGTTTGACCCATTTAATTACCTTCCCCAATTTTATTATGAGAGTTAAGAAAGAATTCATTCGATAGAGAATATGAATGTTTTGAATTGCTCAATTCATTTGATGATCTACACAAATAATCGTTGGCATTTTGACCTGCAATTATGTGTAAAGTCTCACTCCGAAAGTCGAACCATTCAGTATCAGCAACGCTGGCAAAGTTCTTTTTATGAACTTTGTCTTTATCATTTAACATCAGGTTGTTGTTAACCAAATCAAATTCTGCAAGCTTTCTGATAAGTAATAGAAATGCTGAGGCAGTCCGACGCTCTATAATTATTTTAATAAATTCACTCAACTTCTTTTTTTAACTTACTTGTAATTTCTCTTACAACAAAAGATATTTCCGTAATAATTCACAAACATTGTTTTACAACTTTCTACCCTCAGCGAAAAAGGGAATTTTTTTAGATCATTTTCAGTGAATGCTGTTTCCTGCAACGTATCATCATAACTTTCGGCGATAATATTTTTTTTACTACATCAATAAACATAAATAGCAATGCTATTTTACCAGTTCAACTTCCTTGTTGCTTTGTCGTAATACTCTGTAGGCTTGAAGAGCGAGAATAACCGCTAAGACAAAAAGCAAAACAGAAATAACTGAAAGAATATAATTATTGTTAATAAAGTTAGTATAGAAGAGGGTAATAAGAGCCGTCAAGGTAACTGCGAACATAAAAATCATAGGAATCATTGTGAATGAAAAATTCAATTTTAGATTAGAAATCCATACAGTAATAGCTAATAAAGCGATTGCAGCTAATAATTGATTAGCACTTCCAAATACCGGCCAAATGGACATTGTTTGCCCGCTGAACGTTAAAGCAGCACCGACTGCAACAGTGATTGTAGTTGCAACAAAACGATTCTTTACAAGAACACTTTGTTCTTTTTTCTCTTTCACTTTCACTTCAAAAAATTCCTGAAATGTAAAACGTGCAAGACGAGTAGCGGTATCGAGTGTTGTTAATGCAAAGGCAGAGACAGCCAATGCAGCAAAATTTGTTGCAACAGAAGTAGAAATATTTAACAATGGAATATTGTGAATAAAATTAGCAACGCCGGTTGAAAAGGCAGCTACTGCACCTTTAGATTCAAGTAATTTCAAAAAATGGTGCTGATCTAGCGAGGCAACCGATAGAAGTGCCAAAACCGCAAGAATACCTTCAATAAGCATACTGCCGTAACCGACTACTCTTGCATCGGATTCTCTATCTAACTGTTTAGATGTAGTACCGCTTCCAACAATTGAATGAAAACCGCTTATAGCACCGCAAGCAACTGTTACAAACAGCGCGGGGAATAAATAACCGATTTTATCAATCGAAAAATTTGTTACGGGTGCAAGATGAACTTCTGGAAAGGTAAAAAATAATCCAACAATTCCACCAATCATCAGTGAATAA
>DYHC01000367.1:1872-3004 GCA_020724325.1 Melioribacter roseus | reverse complement strand
AGCTCCACCATTATACCTTAAAACGCCTTTTCGGGCAAGATTAAGGCAAAAAATTGTGGTTAAGACCGGTTTATGGTATAATTATGAGGTTAAAAAACAATATGACTACAAAAGTAAAATCTAGTTTGTCAAAAACGGAAGCCAAAAACAACAAGATTTATGTTTTTGACTACGATGTCAATAATCTAATTGAAAAAGAGGCAAGATCTATTGATGAATGTGTAGATTTAAAAAATACACCGTCTGTGACCTGGATCAATGTTGATCGAGTTCCGCCGGTGGGTTTTTTGGATAAATTGACACTAGGTTTTGATCTGCATCCGGTTGTTATCGATGATATATTTAATCTTAATCAAAGACCTAAAGTAGAAATTCTAGATGATTATGTTTACTTGGTTTTTAAGATGCTTGAAACGAACGGGCCGAAGAATAAAATTGAATCGGAACAGGTATCCTTGGTTGTGGGGGAGAAATTCGTTATAACTTTTCAACAAGGTATAGAAGGAGACACATTCGCTAAAGTGCGAGAGAAAATTCGTAACCCTAAAAGCCGTCTTCGTTCCCAGGGAACAGATTATTTGGGTTATGCTTTAATTGATTCGGCGGTTGATGGGTATTTTGATATCTTAGATAGTTTTAGTGACCGGTTGGAAAAGTTAGAAGAGCAATTAATTAATGAGCCTAGTCCACGAACTTTGAAAGAAATATATGCGCTTAAGCGCGAGATGTTACATTTACGTAAAGCAGTCTGGCCCTTAAGAGAAGCGATTACTATTATGGAGCGCGGTGAGTCCCAGCTTATTAAAAAAACAACCCGTATTTATTTGCGAGATGTTTATGATCATTTGATTCAAATTATTGATACAATAGAAACCTATCGAGAAATGCTCTCTGGTATGGTAGATATTTATCTCTCGAGCATTAACAACAAAATGAATTCAGTCATGAAAGTGCTTACAGTTATTACTACTATTTTCATGCCTTTGAGTTTTATCGCCGGTATCTACGGCATGAATTTTAAACACATGCCGGAATTAGAACACGTCTGGGGTTATCCGTTTGTGTTAGGAGTAATGGCAACAGTGGCATTAATAATGCTTCTCTATTTCCAGCGGAAAAAATGGTTGTAGTT
>DYHC01000367.1:0-1862 GCA_020724325.1 Melioribacter roseus | reverse complement strand
AACCACTTTGATCTATTAATCGTCAAAGTCTCGGCGCCTTTAGCATGAGAAAAGGTTTCGTTTTCCAACCCACTCAAACCTTTTTCCGTCCAAACCGCTTCTAAAAGTGGTTTTTTAAGGTCTTGAATTTTAATTTCGCCGTCCCTAACACCATGGTCGTATTGTCCGTCTTTTGACCATTGGAAGGAGTGGATATATGTGATTAGGTTTGGTAAGCCGTTTTCTCCTTCAACCTTGGTAATAATTAAAACATGGTTATAATCTTTTTTTGGTCCGCTCTTTAACATAATAATCATGTCCCCAGCCTGGATGTCTTTTAAGTTTACTTCTTGAGTATTGGCCGGATGAGACAAAGTACCAACACCCGTGTTCTCAATAGGGCGCAACCAAGCTAGAAACTTTCTGATTGGATTTTTTAAAAACGGTCGGTGTAAACTTTTATTTAATTTGCCTAAACCCCTAGCAAGGCTTTCGGCCTCGAGAACGTGATAGGCAAAGCCAGAACAATCTATGCCTAAATGATGATCAACTAAAAATTTTTTTAAAGACTGACTATCTAAGTTGTTTAAATCGATTTTTTCTCGTAAGGCAAATAATTGGGCTTCTTCAGAAATCTCTTCAGCACTGCCTTTTCCGATTAATACTCGTAAAGCGCCCCGCAAACGTGCATGACGATTATTAAAGTAGGGGCAGCCGACTTCGGCTGTAAAAAAAGGTAAGTGGGTGAAGCCCTGAACAATTTGTTGGGTTTCGCTTGTTAAAGCGCTTAGAATCATAGAGATTTATTTAAAATAGTTTGGATTTTTTTGCCTAAGGAATTTAGTTTGTTGTGGTTAGAGAAGAGACCGGTTGTACTCTGTATGCGCAACCAATCACTTTCGTTTTTTGTATTTGTATAAGTAAAATATTTTAGATTCGCTTCAGTAAGTTTGTTAAAAATACCTTTTGCACTGGGCATTTTTTTAATTACTTTTTGAATAATTTGTGCACCATTACTGATCGCAGCTACTTTTTGTTGCATATTTTTTTCTTTGAGGAGAGATAAAATATGCGCTGCAAAAGTAGTTAGCAGAGAGACATTCTTTTTAGTAATTTCCTCATCTTGCAACATGCTCTCATAAGTAGTACTGGCGGGTTGACGAGCGTTAATTTCTATCAAGTACAGTCTGTTATTTTTTGGATTTAAAATCACATCGATACCAAACAACCCTTGCCAGCCTTTTTTCGCAAGATGTTCGCCGATGGTGTTTGCCATTTTTTGGTATTGCTTAATTTTTTGTGGTGTTAAAAGTTTGTGTGGTAGTGCCCAGTCGTTGCCAATGGTGGCAAAGGTATTCAAGGTAAATGGTCGTAACCCAGTAATTTGGTAGTTAATATTTCCAACCAAAACCTCTTTCCCCCAAACTACATTGTTGTTAGTAAACATTGGCCCAGCAATATATTCCGTAACACGAGCTAGGCGATCCGGAAATTTTGTCTTTAAATCATTTAGTTCTTCTTCTGTCTGGATTAAATACGTGCCGCTACCAGTGTGGGCACGGTTAAATTGCAAAATAAAGGGCAACAGCTTATTACCATGACGTGCAAATTTTGGCCAGGTAATCTGTTTTAAGGTTTTTACCTCATGGGGTGGTAAGAATTTTTTAAGCTGACCCAACCATTTAACTTGGGAAATCTTTTCTTCAACAAGATTGGCTAATTCAGATTTTGGATTAATTAAGTGCCAATGGTTATTTTCACAGATATTTTCAATAGCTTTGGTATTTTTGAAAACTAGGATATTCGGGGCAGTAATTTTACTCAAAAAATCTTTGGTTTGGGGGTGGTTTAGCAATTCGTAAGTATCTAAAAGTCTGGCTTCT
>DYHC01000366.1 GCA_020724325.1 Melioribacter roseus | reverse complement strand
AGTGCTTCAATGCTTGCTATTCTCAAATTTTTCGGTTGATCGGTATTCAAAGCAAATTTTATTAATTCCGGAACTCCTTGGTTAAAATTATAGTTTCGAAAAGTTCGAATACTGTTTGCGCGTTGCCTTGGTTTTGCATCACTGTCCCACATAGTTTTCAACATATCATCGAACAACCACTCCTTGCTGCGTTTGGTTGAATTCAGCAACATTTTTGCGGTTTCGTCACTAATAAAAAAATCCGAATATTTCTCTAATTTATTTTTTAAAATATCATAGACAATATCCTGATCAAAGAATGTTAATGAATTTTTGGTAGTGTATGATACTCTAGAGCAAGCATCATTAAGCATCCGATCTATTAAGTCTGGAATAAATTCATTATCGCCAACATTTCCCATAAACATCGCAGATCTTACACGTATCGTTCCAAATGGATCGGTAATTGCCTTATGCAATATTTCTCTAAAAGCTTCGGAGTTAAGTGAGGCTAGACAGCTTAATGCCTGAAGTCTTACGTTATAAGATTTATCCATCCCGTATATTCTTACCAATTCATTTTCAAATTTATTACCTAGTATAAGATATAATTTTAAAACGGCAAGGTTACGAATCTCTGGCTCGGGGTTGTTTAACAGTTTTTTCCACGTTTTAATTTCGTTATTATCGATTATGTTAATTAAATCGAATCCTCCAATATTTTTAAAATGAAATGTGGGGTCGCCAATAATGTGATTTTCCAAATACTGCGATCTCAATTTATGAAGCTGCCCGACACGAACACCACAATTGAGCAGACCAAGAAATTCATTCGCCCATATATCCTGCAAAACATTCACGGAGTTGGCGTAGGCAGCAATTGTATTTCCGGCATTGAAAACATACCGGCCAGAAACATAATTATCGGTATGAAATGCTCCATTAAAGCACTGATCGAATATTACAAATTTTGCTTCCGGGTTAAACCTATCCAAGTCATCCGAATGTAGATCAAGATTGAAGCCATATATTGAATCAGTTTTTATTACCGAATCTTCGAATGTTCCATTAAACCAGCTTTCTGGAATATTATAATTCTTTTTGTAATAATTTTTTGCCTCTTCAACATCTTGCTTCCGACTTTGCGCAACTCTTATTTTACTTCTCAAAAATCTTTGTATCCAAGAAACATTATCGGAGATATTTTCAGTTGCAGGGTCATCGAGCAAATATTGAACTTCATTATCGCCATGAGCATGAAACAGCGCAAAGTCAAGTTTTTTATTTTTAAGCTCATTCATTAAAATTCCTTTCATATTTCTCGACATACTGAAGCGAATAAATTTAAGAGTTCCGCCCGGCATAAAAAGATTGGAGAATTGTTCACGCAGCGATACCAATTCGTCGGACCACGTAGTCAACGATTCTGAATGATACCCATATCCTGTATAAATTAACGCGTTATCTAACACTTCGTGAGCCAATTTAGCCCTTACAGCTTTGTAGAGATAATCCGAAATCGATTTGTACTTTTCAATCGATTTACCGAAGGGCGATCGAATACGAGCGCTGTAAATTTCCTTGGTTATTTTTTGATTTGAATCTCCTCTCAGTGAGTAGTAGTAGCATATCGTATGTATTGTATCTCGCCCTAATAAATCGAATTTCAAATCGAAATCTTCATAATATCTGTCTGATGGAACGGAGGAATCGAAACGGTCGCGTTCTTGATCCATTTTGAAAGCAGATGTCATGTGCTGGGCATCTCTTATCATTGGAATAGGAACATCACCAATGAAAACAACTCCTTCAAGCTGAGGCTTGCGCGAATATAATTCTATTATTTTTTTTTTAATCGATTCCGGATCTTCATCCCAAAAAATTACTATGTACGTTGCAAGACCGTCTTTTTCAACTGCGTCCCGGTATGTTAGTACTGCATCTTTTGTATTATCATAAGTTGTTTTGTCAATAATTATCGCAAAAGAAGTTTTATTGAATTTTTGCGGTTGAATAATATCGAATTTTGCGCATAGGTTGCTTACTGCAAAAAAACTTATCATTATAATGAGAACTTTTCTTTTCATTATTTGTCCTTTCATTTCAAAGTAAAAATGGCTTGGTTAAAAAACTAGGCTGTCACTTAATCCATCTTTTATTGCTATTGAACTCACAATAAAAATTTTTTAGAGACAGCCATTGTTAAGTTATTTAAGGAATATCATTTTCCGAGATAATATTTGAGTTGGTGTAGTCAAACGATATATATAAATTCCTGTGCTTAAATGCGCAGCAACAAAATCGAATTTAAATTGCCCCGCTGGTTTAATACCGTTGAATAATGTGGCAACTTTTTGACCTAACAGATCATACACTTCCAATTTTATTTTCGATTCAAAGGGAATTGAAAATTCGATACGAGTAGTGGGATTGAAAGGATTCGGATAATTCTGAAACAACAAATAATTGCTTGTAATATTATCCACGCAAGATTCTATTCCGGATATCAGTTCGTATGAATGAATATATCCATTGCTAGATGTAAAGACCGGATTGCCCAGGCTGTTTATTGCAACATTATTCAAATTCTTACTTCTGCCATCCGAATTTTTTATCCATGTTGCCCCGCCATCAGCAGTTAAGAGAATATCTCCGCTACTTAACAATATAACTCCTTTTTGACCCTGGAAAGCCACGCTTGAAAATGAACTATCGGTTTCTGTTACACCGTGGTTAATATAATTCCATGTTAAACCTTTATTTATAGTTTTATAAATGGCTTTGTTGCTAACTGCAACAGCTGTATTCTCGTCAATTAATGAAGCATCATTAAAACTGTTTACTACAACATTGGGGGGCTTTCCTACAATTGTTGCATCCATCCATGTTGTGCCACCATCTGTTGAAACTTTCAACCAATAATTAAAAATATTACCAACCTTAAATCGCGGGCCGGCCATAATTCCTTGATTTGCTGAAAAGAAAATGAGATTGCCTGAAATATACCCCGCGCCGGCAGGATCATTATAAACTT
>DYHC01000365.1:1827-3019 GCA_020724325.1 Melioribacter roseus | reverse complement strand
GTTTAAGTGTTAAACTAGTTCCGCCTCTATCAATAAAAGTATACATCTCTTTGCTTACTATATCTGTTGCTTCGCCAATTCCTCGTGCAAAAAGAGAAGTCTCTTCGAATGCAGGTGTGCGGATCTCTTTGTAATTAAATTTTCGGAAGACTTCTGAAGCAACTTTTTCTAGATAATTCCATTTAGGAATTTCGGAAGGCAGAATATCGCGCGTGCCGGTACTTCCTTTTATCATTCAAACAGATCCTGATCCTATGAAATCTCGTAGTATTGTTTCTCCTCTATTTCGAAGAGATTATAAATTTCATCAACACTTTTCGCATTAGCCAAACTATCTCTAAATTCTTCCCTGTTCATCATTCTTGAGATTCGGCTTAAAAGTTTAATATGCGGACCGACTAAATTTTCTTTGCCTACAAGAAGGAATACGAGGCGGACCGGTTGACCATCGAGCGATTGAAAATCGACCGGATCATCAAGTTTGCCGAATGCTGCAATTATGTCTGTTACGCTATTGGACTTTGCGTGAGGAATGGCAAATCCTTTTCCCACACCGGTAGACATAATTTTTTCTCTATCATGAACAGCTTCTCTCATCGATTCTACATCCTTAACACGCTCATCGTCTTTAAATAAATCGATCAATTCATTTATTACATCATTCTTAAAATTTGATTTCATGGAAGAAATGATTTTGTCTTTTCTTAAAATATCGCAGATTCTCATTAGATGTGCCGGATTATTGTATTTAATTTTTGCAGCAAATTTAAGAAAGCTGATTCGCTTAATCAATTAATATGGAATTTAATTTAGTGCGGAAATTCTGTTAATCCTTGCAGAGTGAAGCGGCAAAGAGTAATTTGCAATCAGAAAAAAACAACATTCAGGTAAAATGGAAAAACTACTACTGTTAGGCGCCGAAGCAATTGCGCAAGGTGCAATTGACGGTGGAATTTCCGGCATCTATGCTTATCCAGGAACACCATCAACAGAAATTACCGAGTATGTTCAGAATTCGAAAATAGCCGCAGAACGTAAAATCCATAGTAAATGGTCTGCAAATGAAAAGACAGCAATGGAATCCGCATTAGGAATGTCTTACGCCGGCAAGCGTGCTATGGTCTGCATGAAACATGTCGGTTTAAATGTTGCTGCAGACCCTTTTATTAATTCTGCAATAACAGGTGTTAAC
>DYHC01000365.1:0-1817 GCA_020724325.1 Melioribacter roseus | reverse complement strand
GCGGGCTGGTAATTACAGTTGCCGATGATCCATCGATGCACTCATCTCAAAATGAACAGGACACGCGTTACTTAGGAAAGTTTGCCCTTATTCCAATTCTAGAACCGGCAAACCAGCAGGAAGCATACGATATGGCGCGCGATGGCTTTGAATTATCCGAAAAGTATAAAACTCCTATCCTTATTAGGATTACTACAAGATTATCTCATTCTCGTTACGGTGTTGAAGTAAAAGAAATGAAACGACAGAATGTTAATACTCTGCCCGAAGATGCAAAACAATTTGTACTATTACCGGCAATCGCACGCAAGCGTTATAAAATTTTGCTCGATAACCAGATCAATTTTCAAAATGAATCCGAAGACTCTCCTTTTAATAAATATTTTGAGGGAAATGATAAGAGTAAAGGAATTATTGCTTGCGGAATAACATTCAATTATTTGATGGAGAATTATCCGGATAGAAATTGTCCGTATCCCGTTGTTAAGATAGGACAATATCCTCTGCCAAAGAAAATAATAAATAGAATCTACAGTGAATGCAGCGAACTAATGGTTCTTGAAGATGGATATCCGTTTGTTGAAGAAACAATTAAAGGATTTTTTGATTCACACAAAACGATAAGAGGAAGATTAGACGGTTCGTTACCAAGAGACGGGGAATTGAATCCCACGTTGGTTGCAAAGGCAATTGGTTTATCAACTAAAGATGGTTTACCAATTCCGGAAATTGTAACTAACCGTCCGCCCGAGTTATGCAGCGGCTGCAGTCACCGCGATGTTTACGAAGCATTAAACGAAGCAATGAAATCATTTGGAGAAAAAAGAGTCTTTTCGGATATCGGTTGTTATACATTAGGAGCTCTGCCGCCATTTAATTCAATAAATTCGTGCGTTGATATGGGCGCTTCAATTACAATGGCAAAAGGTGCTTCCGATGCCGGATTAGTTCCTTCTGTTGCTGTTATTGGCGATTCTACTTTTACTCATTCGGGTATTACAGGATTGCTTGACGCTGTAAATGAAGAAAGTAACATAACAGTTATTATCTCGGATAATAATGCAGTAGCAATGACCGGGGGACAAAAATCTTCTGCATCAGGAAGACTTAAAGAGATTTGCATTGGTATTGGCGTAGAACCGGATCATGTTAGAGTATTAAATCCCTTGCCAAAATATCATAATGAAATGGTTGGCGTAATGCTTGAGGAGTTAAATTACAATGGTGTTTCTGTAATAATTGCGGAAAGAGAGTGTATCCAGACGGCATCAAAAAATAAAAAAGAGAAATCAAAAGAGCATCTATGAAAAAGGATATAATTCTATCGGGTGTAGGCGGACAAGGAATTTTAACTATTGCAGCAATAATTGGTTATGCTGCCTTAGAAAAAAATTTATTCGTAAAGCAATCGGAAGTTCATGGTATGAGTCAAAGAGGCGGAGCGGTTCAATCCCATTTGAGAATTTCCGAAAAGGAAATTGCCTCCGACTTAATTCCTTATGGAGAAGCCGACTTAATAATTTCTGTAGAACCGATGGAATCATTAAGATATCTGCCATTTCTATCGAATGACGGATGGATAATAACCAACACTACTCCTTTTGTAAATATCCCTAATTACCCTGATTTGGAAACTCTGATTGCAAAAATAAATTCTTACAAAAACGTAATTGCTATAAATGCTGATGAAATAGCGCGCAAAGTAAAAGCTCCAAAATCATCTAATGTTGTAATACTTGGTGCAGCTTCTCAGTTTCTTGAAATTCCATTAGAAAATTTAATTAGCGGAATAACAACCTTATTCGGAAGAAAAGGTG
>DYHC01000364.1 GCA_020724325.1 Melioribacter roseus | reverse complement strand
ATTGATGCCCCCAATTCCATTCAGCAGAAGATCATCGATGAAGTTTCAAACACAATGGGAATTTCCCGACAAACTGTTTCCAAGTATATTCAAGAAAAGAAACTAAACGCAATTAAAATTAAGAAAAATTATAAAATTCACTACAAAGATTTCGAACAGTTTTTAAATGATAATAGCACGGTAAAGGAAATTAAACCTTTATATGCAATAAAGTCCAGAAACTGTTCTTTACAATATGATGAAAAACATGATGAATTTGAGGTACTCCACAAGAATGTTTTTTACAGAACAGAGCAAATTAGCAAAGAACATAACGGCCCGGATAACTTTTTCTTATTCGGGGATAATTATATTGGTTTGAGGTATCTGTTAGAACATTATTATGAAAAAATTGACTTAATTTATATTGATCCGCCTTTCGGTACCGGCAGAGATTTCGGGAATTTGGAAAACGAGATTGCCTATCAAGATAATTTAATAGACCATCATTATTTAGAATTTCTTCGCAGAAGGTTAATATTAATGAGAGAATTATTGTCGAAACAAGGCAGCATTTATGTCCATACAGATAAAAAAATTGGCCACTATGTAAAAGTAATTCTTGATGAAGTTTTTGGGTTCAAGAACTTTATAAATGATATTACAAGAATTAAATGCAATCCTAAAAATTTTGCTCGGGCTGCTTATGGCAATTATTCGGATATGATACTTTTTTATGCCAAAGAAAGAGACAACAATATTTGGAATGATGTAAGAGAAAAATTAACTGAAGAAGAAGAGATTAGACTGTTTCCCAAGTATAATAAGAAGTTCGGACGATATACAACTCATCCCCTTCACGCACCAGGAATAACCAACAATGGAGACACCGGAGAAAAATGGAACGGAATGCTTCCTCCCAAGGGCAGACATTGGAGATATTCAAGAACCGAACTTACCAAGCTTAACAACAACGGATTAATAGAATGGTCAAGCACAAACAATCCTAGAAAAATTGTTCTTGCTTCTGAACATAAGGGGAAAAAGGTTCAGGATATTTGGGAATTTAAAGATAAAGGTCTTTCCCAAGTTGAATACCCAACACAAAAAAATGACAACTTATTACAAAGAATAATTTTAAATTCATCGAACCAGGAAAGTATTGTTCTGGATGCCTTTGCTGGTTCCGGCAGCACGTTGTTAAATGCACAAAATTTAGGAAGAAGGTGGATAGGTATCGATAATTCTCCTCTTTCTATTGAAGTAATTAAGAAGAAATTCAGAAAACATAAAATGAAGTGTAATTATATTGCTATCTATGAACAGAATTAAAACTCTCAAGATATTCCTCCAATAACAAAGCGCTGAGAATATCATATTCACTTTCTTGAATTAAAACAGCTTCCTTGTTATTAATAATTGCTCCATTCTTGCTTCTTACCGCCCATGGAAACCCGTCAACAATACCGACTCTTCTAACATCTCCCCTTTGTTGCTTACAAAAATCTATTACTTCAACAACAGCCTTACCTTGATTCCCCCCAGGTTGACCAATCCATTTTGCTTCGCCAATAATATATATCTCGTTTACTTTAGCTAATAGGTCCGGTCTTTTGGATAAATTTTGACCTAATTCAATATCAACAAATTTTTTTGCAACTTCTTCCGACGCTTCTAAGAGAATTATGCCTCTTTTTGAGGCTTTGAATTCCTCAACACTTTTTAAATCAAATTTACTATCAAGCCAGTTTTTAAATTTAGGTCCGAGCTGAGTATTTAATTTAGGGGCTGATTCTAGCCGAACAACCGTTTCTTCAGCTGTCATAGAATATAAAGTTTGAGCTATTCTCTCAACTTGAAACGGATTCTTATCTAAACAACCTTCAACATTTTTTAATAAATACCAGATTGGGTCATCATAAGGAAATTTTTTCAAATCTTGCAAAAGAGTTAATAATTTATCAGAGTTTCTCGCGTTGTGTTCAAGAATTATATTGCGGCGAAGTTCTGGGTTTAACCTATTTGGTTTGGCTACCTCTAGGGGGTAAATCTCCATAATGCTATCAAGATAGCTTGAAGAATTGAACAAGTTAATACTCTTAGCTATCCAAGGATTAAGTAATTCCAATTTAGAAATATCAATTTTTCGTTCCATTTCTTTTCAACTATTATTAACTGTGATAAACACATTGTGTTAAGTATTCTTATTAAAGTTATAGGAAAAAATCTAAAATTTAAATAGGTTATTGAGTTAATATCATTCCTATTGTTACAAAAGTTTTTCCTTCCAATTTACGAAATCCATACTTCCCTAGTTTATTCAGTCATTTCCATTCCTTATATTAATATTGATTTAAGAGGACTCTCTATGAAATCAATCGATACCATTAAAAACCTTCAAAAAAAGAAACTCACCCAAAAACAATTAAAGCTAAACTCCGACGATAAAACTTCGGTAAAAGCATTACAAAATGTTTTGTACGAACTCGGCTTCGGGAGAGAGCTTAAATGGGATATTTACGGCGCCGATGGTGATTACGGGAAATGTACTGCAGCGGCTGTACAGAATTTCTGCAGCTACAATAAAATAAAGGCGGGCGGTAAAGCCGTATCGGGTAAAACCGCGGAAAGAATGATTTATCTATATGAATTGATTGATGAACTTAATACAATTAACGATGCCATTCAACAAGGCGAAGTTGAAACCAGAATTAAATTAAAGGGCAGATTCAAAGCAGGTATTGCCGCCTTGCAAACACTGCTTGCAGAACTTGGTTATAAACGTCAATTGAAGTGGAACAAGTACGGCGCCGACGGCGATTACGGGAGTTGCACCACCGCCGCACTTAAAAAGTTTGCTGAAGATCAAGGGTACTTAGATAACGGTGAACAATTAACCGAAAAATTAGCCGGGTCGATTATAAATAAATTCAAGCCTTTTTACGGCTCGCAGTTTTTGAGAGAAATAATTAAATCGGGCGGATTAACACAAACATCTTCCGGAAACAACATAATAATAAGCGATGGAATTTATACTTGGACTTTCGG
>DYHC01000363.1 GCA_020724325.1 Melioribacter roseus | reverse complement strand
TTTATCACTTTCTATTGAATTTTTCGGGTTAATCTATGCTTAATGTGTAGCTAAGAATTATTTTGGAGTCGACATCTATACCGTTATTTTTAGCCGAAACAAATTTGGTTTTTAGAATTGCTATTTCTAAAGCATCATCACATCCATAACCGACTCCTTTAATTACTTTAGTATCCCTAATTATTCCAAATTTATCTACTTCAGCTTCTATTACAATTTCGCCTTTTATTTTTAATCTTTTTGCGACAGAGGGAATCTCAAATTTTTCTATAATTGCATCTACACCGCCAATTGGTCTAGGACAAACTTGTTCATCGCAGTTAATACTCAAAACATTAGCCGGCTTATTACTGATCTGTTTTTCATTAATAGTATTGTGTTCTTGATTTTTATTTCCATCCATTTCTTTAACATTTTGAATTAAGGAACGATCAAAAATTTTGAATTCTACATTAAGAGTAACTTTGGATTCAACTACTTTGCCAAAATTTTGACCGGGTATAAACTGAGTCTTTTTAACCGCTTCTTGTGCGGCTTCATCGCAGCCGAGTCCTATCCCTTTTACAATTTCAGTAGCAACAACTTCCCCTTTTTCACTTATGGTTGCTATCAATACAACTGTTCCTTCCAATCCATATAATAATGCATGTTCGGGATAAACTAAATTTTCCTGAATAGAGCTTAATCCTCCGACCGGCACGGGACAAATTTCAACATTACATATCAGCATTGTTTTTCTCTTGTATAAAACCTGCTGCTGTCTATTACCGGCTTGAAATGCTTCAACTGGCGTAACGTATGTAGCATCATAACTAAAATTATTTTTTCTAATTTGAATTCCTTTCTCATAAATAATTAATTCTTTCAGTCCGCCATTCTCATAATAACTTCTGTAAGTTCCTTCATTTAATCCGTCTCTCATAGCATATTCTTCTTTTAGCAATCCATTATCAAAATATTCTCTTACAAATCCATGTAATTTCCCTTTGCTGTAATTCTTTTCAGATTTTAAATTTCCGTTTGGATAGTAATAAAGTGCCTGACCGTCAAGAATATCATTAACATAAGATACTTCTGATCTTGGAACTCCATCAGAATAATAACTTCTCATTATTCCAGACTGAGCATTTGATATTGATAGAAAAACAAAAAAAATACCTGTTAGCAGGACTTTACAGTACATAATTATTCCAAAATTGCGGATAAAAGTTTTTATAAGATTCAAATCGATTCGGGATAAAATAATTTTCTCATAAAATAAATGTTACATCTCTTCCACGGCACACACGATAATTGCTGAATAAAATAGAAAGAAATACAGGTTCATCGAACTCAAAAAAAAACTTTACTTATTGTTCTTAATATTATCAAACTTTATTGAAACAGAGTTGATGCAATATCGCTTTCCTAATGGTTTTGGTCCGTCGTCAAAAACGTGCCCCAAATGTCCTCCACAATTACTGCACATCACTTCAATTCTGTGCATACCAAAACTAAAATCGTCTTTTAGCAGTAGATTTTTATTACTCACAGCATCAGAAAAACTGGGCCAGCCGCACCCGGCATCATATTTTGTTTCGGAATCAAACAGTATTTGTCCGCAAGCTGCGCACTTATAAATTCCTTTTTCAAAAAAATTCCAGTACTTGCCTGTAAAAGCCCGCTCAGTTCCTTTTTCGCGTAATACATTATATTCCTCGGGCGACAATAATTTCTTCCACTCTTTTTCACTTTTTAATTCTTTCATTAATTCAGCTTCTCCTTTCCTTCCATCGGTTTTCGATCTGTTTTGTGTTTGAGAAAAATGAGATTCAGCTAAAACTACAACAAGTAGATAGAGAAAAAAAATTTTATATAAATGTTTCATATTTATCCTAACTATTAGAAAATGTTAGAAACTACTTAGCGCATTTTTCTTCTATATCGATCTGCATCTTCGGCACTATCAAAATAACCTATTCTCACCCGGAACCAATTACCTCCTTTATTTGGTAAATATGCTTCAATAATAAAAGCATTATGACCAGTATTTGTTAACCGTTTTAATTCTACTTCTGCTTTAGCTTTATCTTTCCATGACGAAACCTGAAAACTAAATTTCCTTCCATCGGTAAATATCATTCCACTTACATTTTTATCAGAACCATAATCATATCTTTCATTTTCCTTCACTTGTGCATTGTTATTTTTGATTGGCTGGTTCTGCGGAGGTATTACTGCAGGTTCAAATTTGGAATCCTCGGATAGTTTTTTATCAATAAATTTTTCAGTAAGAAGATCCTTCGAAGGAATAGATACTTTATCCGTATCATTTTTTTCTTTTTGTGGTTGAATATTTTTTCCAAGTGCTGGCATTTCATTTGCAGACGCTTTTGGTTTAGCATCTAATTGAAACTTATTACTTTTAGCAATGTAATCGACACATTTTTTATAAATTGCACTAACAACTTTACTAGTATCTATGAGCATTCCAAATAAAGCCGTGTTAATAGAACGTCCGGGCGTTGAAGATTCACTAATTATCTTCCACTGTTTATCATAGTAAAGAGAACCTATTACAGTATATTTTTTTGATTCGCTGTCGAATACAATATTAGAATTAACAGCATACGCTCCTTTTTTAGCTGGATTATTTGTGTCAGGAGATTTAAAGATTGATAACCCAATTGCAGAGATTTGTTTTTCGATCTGTTTTATATTTGTGGTATCTACATAGACTAACTGATTATCAAGAACTAATACTATCTCCCAATTTTTATTTGGGGCTTGGGCAAAAATTGAAGCAAGGGATAACAAAAATGAGAGTATGTAATAGTTAATTCGCATGCCTGTTATTTTTTGTTTGGGATAATTTAATAAATCCAATTCAATTCTTAAATGCACTTCGCAGCTAAAATTTATCCAGATTGTTACAAAACAAAATATTTTGCCCAAAAAAAATTTTTATAAAAATAAGAATTCTTGACAATCGTACAAGGATATATTAATTTGACCGCAAATTTTTTGAAAGTTCATGCTTACAGAATTCGGA
>DYHC01000362.1 GCA_020724325.1 Melioribacter roseus | reverse complement strand
GATAGTGATATAAAATTTATCGAACAATTTGGAGTAAAATTTATTTTTGGAGTTAGTGAATTATTCTCGGTAAGCAGACTTAAAGAAGAGGGTTATAAATACATTTATATTGCCATTGGTGCGGAGAAATCGAATAAATTAAATATCACTTCCGATAAAGTGATTTTGAACGCAATCGATTTTCTGTGGGATTATCACCATAACACTAATGTTTCTTTAGGTACAAATGTAGCGGTAATCGGCGGTGGAAATTCAGCTATGGATAGTGCGCGCGCTGCGTATCGATGTAAAAGTGTAGAAAATGTCTATCTGTTATATAGACGAACAAAAGAATATATGCCGGCTGACCGTGAAGAGTTTGAAGCTGCACTTTCAGACGGTGTGATATTTAAAGAACTTCTAGAACCTTATGATTTTACAAACGGAAGACTGATCTGTCAGAAAATGATGCTGTCTGAACCCGAACCCGATGGGCGGCGGAGTGTTATTCCAGTTGATGGAGAATTTGAAGAGTTTGATATCGACACCGTAATCTCGGCAATTGGCGAAAGCGTTGATACTGAAATTCTTGCTACAAACAAAATCAGCATTGTCGGGAATAAGGCAAAAGTAAATCCTCTAACAAATGAAACGAGTATTGAAAATGTTTTTATTGGTGGTGATGCACTTAAAGGTCCGGCAACTGTTGTTGAAGCAATTGCAGATGGACGAAAAGCGGCAGATGCAATCATAAAAAAAGAAAATTTGCAATACCCTTCGATTGATATAGATAGTTATTCTTATGCAAATATAAGCGACCTCAATTCGTTAAAGGGGAAGATTGATTGGGGCAAAGTTGAGATGACAGAGGAAGCATCGCGCTGCTTAAGTTGTAATACGGTCTGCAATAAATGTGTTGATGTTTGCCCTAACCGTGCAAACGTTGAAATAAAAATTGATCATCCGGCTTTTAAAGATGCAAATCAGATTCTTCATATCGATTCTGTCTGCAACGAATGCGGCAATTGCGAAACTTTCTGTCCGCACGAGGGCGCTCCGTACAAAGATAAGTTTACTTTGTTTGCATCTCTCAAAGATTTTAATGAAAGCAATAATGATGGATTTGTAATTTTGAATAAAGGAAAAAATTATGGAACCGTTGCGAGAATCAATGGTGAGATTCTGGAGTTTAACGACATACTTCATTCTGACGAAAGATTTGGTAAGTATTTATTGTTTATAAGAAGTATTGTAGAGAATTATTCGTTTTTAATTGTGTAGTGTTTTATTTGTATGTGTCATTTCGAAGATGCGAGTGTGAGAAATCATTTAAGATCTCTCATTCCGCTTTGCGGGATTCGAGATGACAATTTACTTGTTAACTTCAACATCGTCATTTTTTTGCATTCAGTAAAACTACTGGCACGCCGTACACAAAAATACGTTCCACTGATAAGTCGACAGCATTTATTTTTACCGCATAACTTTCAGGATTTTTTTTCTTCAAGTATATTTATTTTCAATCTGGTGAATGAGAACATTCTTTGTCCAACCGTATTTTTTAGTCATATTGAGATAGAATTCTCTTTCCAACCAATCTTTGCATTTTTCCATAATAATTACATTATACGCCAACCCAATTTCTCGCACCAGAAGTGCGAGACTTTCAGCTAGATTACTCTTACAATACTATCATCTCTTTTTTCTAACACCCAATGCTGCTAAATCGGCTTTATCTTGTAATCTGCCTACAGCTCTTTTTGTTTTGATTAAATCTTCCTTTGACAAAAACGGAATTTTCAGCCCTTTCCATTCAACTACTTTCTTATTTTTATTCGCCTCATCAAAGTCCAATCCTTTAATATCCATTAAAATATCAATGCAAAATGGAGGCTCACCAATTGGCGCTCTTAAATTTTTATCAAGAAATACAGAAGAATTAATATTTGTTTCATTACAAAATATTTCAACAACCACTTTAATTTTTTTTGAGTTCGGAAGACTTCTTTTTACCCAAATATCAATATCACCGGTGCTGCGGGGTTTTGGGACATAAAGATTAAGTGCAAATCCGCCAACCACAAGATATTTTACTTTATGTTCGTTCAGCAATTCTAAAAATTCTTTGAAGTCTCTGTGAAGCACTTTTACCTTTCTTTTTTGAATAGAACAAATCTCTTAATTTTTCAGCAGCTTCAAGTTTTTCGATCGGACTTTTGTCTTTCCAATATTCTTCCCAAATAACTTCATCGGGAATATTAGAATTGATGACATCAAAAATCTTTTTTTGTTTAGACTTATTTTTCATTCGTGGCAATCCTACAATCTTTTTTATCCTAATATCCTATTCGCAAAATAATAAAAGGAACGGGATATATTCTGTCTCTACTAATGTTTTATTAAATCTCTCCAGCAGATTTTTCAACCGCATTAATAATTTGTTTATATCCTGTGCAGCGGCATAAATTTCCGGCAATGGCTTCTTTTATTTCTTCTTCTGTCGGATTCGGATTTTCAAGTAACAATGCATAAGCAGACATTACCATCCCAGGGGTACAGAATCCGCATTGTACTGCTCCGCTCTTCAAAAAATTTTCTTGAAGCGGATGAAGCTTTCCATCTTTTTCAATTCCTTCTATCGTAATAATCTCGGCACCATCACATTGACCAGCAAGTACTAAGCATGAGTTAACCGCTTTACCGTTCATAACAACGGTGCATGCACCGCACTCCCCAATCGAACAACCTTCTTTCGTTCCGGTTAGATTGAATTTATAGCGTAATAAATCGAGCAGCCGAATGTCTGGCTCGACTTCAATGCTTACACCTTGACTGTTAAGTACAAAACTTATTTTCATAATTAATGGAACGCAGATTATTATGATAATTATGATTTATCATGATCAATCATAACAGATCATAAAGATCAGCGTTCTATTCCTTTTATTTGACTGTTGAGTGCAAAACTTATTTTCAATACTAATGGAACACAGATTGTTATGATAATTATGATTTATCATGATCAATCATAACAGATCATAAAGATCAGCGT
>DYHC01000361.1:772-3038 GCA_020724325.1 Melioribacter roseus | reverse complement strand
TTTAATCATATCATTACAGTTAAAATCCCTCTCATTTTTTATAACACACATATCCATTTCCAGCAGACAAACATAACTCCCGGATTTATTCCTGAAGGGGTTGGCGGTTTCTTCGAATTTATGAAGGGTCGTGTTGTTATACCTTACCCTGGTAACCTTGCAGCTTTCAAGCATGTAATTCGCCACGAGCTTGTTCATGTATTTATGACAAATAAAATATTTAACATTCTTTCCGATCATAGAATTGATAATACCCGGCTTCCCCCGTTATGGTTTGTTGAAGGACTAGCAGAATATTGGTCGTTCGATTGGGATACCCAATCGGAAATGGTTATGCGCGATCTTGTCCTTAACGGCAAATTTGTTACTCTCGAAAACCTTGATAATGTTTATGGTTACATAATTTATAAAGAAGGGCAGAAGTTCCTTGAATTTGTATCGCAGACTTATGGTGAAGATAAGATTCTTAAGCTGTTGGAAAATTTCTGGCGCTTTACAACTTTTAGAGAAAATCTGGAATTTACACTCGGCGATAAGTTTGCAGATATTGATAATCTGTGGACATTTTCGATGAGGCAGGAATATTTTCCGCTCTATAAGGTTAATTATCCTCACTTTGTAAAAGCTAAAAAAATAACTAACAAGGGTCTCAATTTCGATCCGGCTTATTACGATAGGAACGGAAAGAAAGAAATCTATTTCATAGGTAATCACAACGGATACACTTCTGTCTTTAGGATGAAGTACGATATTGAAAGCGCAGATTACGCTACACCCGAAGTTCTGATTGAGGGTGAGCGCGACTCTGATTTTGAATCATTTCATCTGTTAGAAAATTCGTTAGGGCTTTCTGCAACGGGCTCTTTGGCATTTGTTACAAAATCATTAGGTAAAGATGTAATTCATATCTATTCAATTGATGACGGCTATTTAACTCAAACCCTTTCATTCGACGAATTAATTTCCATTAAGGCTCCAAATTTTTCATACGACGGCAAGTTATTAATTTTCACGGCTACCGATAAAAAAGGTTACAGCGACCTCTACACATATAATTTTTTAACAAAGGAATTATTACGCATTACTAACGATTATTACCAGGACATCGATCCTATTTTTAATAAGGATAACACCAAAATAATTTTTGCTTCGGATAGAACTGCCGGCGAATACCGTCAGAAATTTAATCTTTTTGAATATGATCTTACAACAAAACAGATTGAGTACATTACTTACATAAATGCCAACATTTCCACGCCTTCATTTTCACCCGATTACAGTGAAATTTTCTTTACTTGCGATTACGATGGTACATTTAATATCTGGAAAACAAAATATGATGGACATAAAGAGGAATCAATAACTCAATTAACAAATTTTGTTACAAGTGTATATAGTTTTTCATTCGTTGATAATAAAAACATAGTTACTTCTGCCTTCGAAAATTTCTCTTTTCAGTTTTACAATCTTAATCTCGATAATCTTGCTTCTCAAACGCAGAAAGTTGTAAGCAGCAATTTTATTAAAGCCCGCTCCAAATGGATTGCCCAAAAAATTCACGTCCCTATCGAACATGAACAATTGTTTTATGAACGTGAATACACACTCGATTATGCAGTAGGACAGTTAATAACAGATCCGGTTTACGGTTCGCGTGGCGGCGCGCTTCTTACGCTAAGCGATTTAATGGGAGACGATCGGTATTTATTCTTCATTTATAATACGGCAGAATACCAGAGTGAGATACTAAAAAATTTTAATGTAGCAATAACCAGAATAAACATGAGCAGGCGGACAAATTTCGGTTATGGGATTTTCCATTATGCTGGACGACGCTACGACATTCGGGAGTCTAACGTATATTTTTACGAGCGGGTATTTGGCAGCTTCTTCGAAATGTATTATCCGTTCTCAAGCTTTCAGAGGCTCGAAGCTTCTCTTAGCATTGCGAACTCGGATAAGGATGTTGACGGTGCAATCCTTCCTAGAAAAGCTTTAATGGTTTCCAACTCGTTATCTTTTGTTCACGATAATTCTTTGTGGGCATCAACCGGACCAATAGATGGCTCACGTTTTAGATTACTACTCGGCTATACAAGTGATGTTAAGTTTAGCAATCTAAATTACTTTTCATTCATTGCAGATTACAGGCATTATTTCCGGCTCGGTTTAAGAAGTTCTGTTGCCGCACGCGCTGCATTTTATGCTAACCACGGTAAAGAATCACGCAGATACTTTGCCGGCGGAAGCTGGGATTTAAGAGGCT
>DYHC01000361.1:0-762 GCA_020724325.1 Melioribacter roseus | reverse complement strand
CGTTGGTCTATTCGCGGAGAAAAACTCTGGCTCGCTTCGGTTGAGTTAAGGTTTCCTCTCATTGATCAAATACATATTAAATTTCCTCTATTCGGATTAAGCTTTTTTGAAGTGCGCGGAGCAGTTTACTTTGATGCTGGTTCTGCATGGGATAAAGTGTACAAAGAAACATTAGGAAGTGCGGGCGTGGGGTTTAGAATTAATCTGTTTGGTGCTCTTACTCTTCGTTACGATATCGGTAAAAAGATCGAAAAGAATTTCTCGCAGTTTCAACCCTCGCTGTTTTACCAATTTTTCTTTGGGTGGGATTTTTGAAAAAAATATTCCCTCTCATATTGTCAGGTCTTTTTGTTTACTCCTGCTCAACACCGTTCATCTTAAAGAATGCCCGTTTTGATAATGCTGGAATCTATACATTCGGTAAAAACGAAAACAGGAATTTCTATTTCGATGTAGCTATTACTGAAAAACTTGATTTCAAATGGACGGCTTCTACAAACGGAAGCCAGCCAAATACTTCTGTGTTAATTCTTAACAATTATGTTATTGCTTCGGATTTATCGGGCAGAATTTACGCATTCGATAAAGATAACGGTAAATTAATTGGGTATGAAAAATACAACGGCGCTATTTCAACTGCTCCAGTATTAAATAATCTGCGGATCTATTTTGTTTTGAATGAAAAACATGAATCGTATTCAACTCTTAAAATGTTCGATTTTGTTAATAATAAAATTCTTGCCGAAGATAAAATTATTGGTT
>DYHC01000360.1 GCA_020724325.1 Melioribacter roseus | reverse complement strand
TTCACTGATTAAACATTTGATGTAGTTCGCGTCAAACGTGGTTATATTTTTTTTTTGATAAGTATTGCAATAGGCTTTATTTGGTTATTACTCCTCCAGCTAACACAAACCCTTGTTCATCATACAATACCAAAGATTGTCCAGGTGTAATAGCAGTTTTTGGTTCATCAAATTTTATTTTTATTTCTGAGGGACCAACTTCTATAACCTCAGCTTTTGATGCTCTATCCGAATAGCGAATTTTACCAAATACAATTTCTCCTTTTTTAAGAGAAGATTTACTAACGTAATTAACATCTGCAGCAGTAACATAATTCTCACCAAGTTCTTCTTTATCAGCAACTTCAATAGTATTTGTATTCGGATTGATATACTTTACATATACAGGTTTGCCAAGGGCAAGGTCTAATCCTCTGCGTTGACCAACAGTATAGAACGGAATTCCTTTATGCTTACCCACTTTTTCTCCGTGGTAAACGAAATCGCCCTGTTCAATATTATCAATTACACCGGGAATTCTTTCACGTAGAAATCTTTCATAATTAGAGTCTGCAACGAAACAGATTTCCTGGCTATCGGGTTTGGAAGCCGTCTTAAGATTAAATTCCATTGCGAGTTTACGAACCTTTTCTTTTGTTAAGCTGCCTAAAGGAAATAATGTTCTGCTTAAACTTTCTTGTGTTAGTCCCCACAATGCGTAGGTCTGATCTTTCCGGTTATCTTTAGAATGCCTAAGTGTGTAACGATTTAAAGAGCTGTTATAATCTACAACAGCATAATGCCCGGTTGCAACATATTTTGCATCGAGTGAATTTGCTTTCTTTAATAATTCCTCCCATTTAATTTTTCTGTTACAAACGACACATGGATTAGGAGTTCTTCCGTGCAGATATTCATCTACAAAATTTTCTATAACAGAATCTTCAAACGCATTAGTGAAATCAACGGTATAATGCGGAAAGCCAAGGTTAGTAGCAACATTTTTAGCATCGAATATTGCATCGAGCGAGCAGCATCCGGATTCATGTTTAGGTGCTCCTCCAACTTCCATAAATCCCCATGTTTTCATAGTAATACCGATTACTTCATAACCACGGTTAAAAAGAAGAGCGGCTGCTACCGAGGAGTCAACTCCCCCGCTCATAGCAACTATTACTCGTTTTTCGTTCAATCTAATCCTTTCTTAGACTATCTATCGATTTTACAAAAGCAAATATATGGAATTAGTTGCGATCAGGAAAAACTACAGTTATACCAAATTATCTTGAGTGATCCAATAACGGAATTTGGCAGTAATAGTGCCGCAAGAGCAACGGAATTGGAACCGTAGGAATAGGAGTAAGTAAACAGTGATCGGTAATCAGTGATCGGTGAACAGTAATCAGTAATCAGTAATCAGTAATCAGTGATCAGTAATCAATTATTACTGCTTGGTGATTGGTGTTAGGCAATCAAGCAAACATGCTGGATTAAAAAGAATATTTTTATTGCTATTTGTTAATAGATAATTTATGTTGCAATTGTTCTTGTTATACATAATATCTTCACAATAAGAATTCTGCTCTTTTGCGACAATTTGCTTTTTATAAGTCTCTGACTTAAGAATTAATTGAGGGGAATAAATGCAATTAGTTGAAGGCAAACCAAAGCTTTTAGACCGGGTAAGGATCGAACTCCGCACAAATCATTATAGTTCAAAAACAGAAAAAAATTATATAAGCTGGATTAAAAGATTTATTCTATTCAACAATAAAACTCACCCAGAAAAATTAGGAAAAGAAGAGATACAAAAATTTATCAATTACATTGCGATTGAAAAGTATGTATCCAGTTCCACACAAAATCAAGCACTTCAAGCAATTCTCTTTTTATACAAGAAAGTATTGAAGAAAGAAGTTGGATGGCTTGATGAAATTAAACGTGTGAAAAAAATAAAACATTTGCCTGTAGTTTTTTCTAGAGATGAGGTTGCATCAATAATTAAAAATTTAGAAGGTGTTCCAAGGTTTGTTGTAAGTTTATTATATGGAACAGGTATGAGATTAGCAGAATGCTTGCGTTTACGAATTAAAGATATAGACTTTGGGATGAATCAAATTATAATAAGAGATGGTAAAGGTGAAAAAGACAGAATTACTGTATTGCCAGCAAAATTAGTTTCGGATTTAAGGGTTCATATTGATAAAGTAAAAAAATTACACCTCGTGGATCTTAAAGCCGGAGCTGGAAGAACTATATTACCTTATGCACTAAAAGAAAAATATCCTAATGCAGATAAAGAATTTGGACTTGCCACGTGAGATAAAGGTGTTCATTATGTATTGTTATGTTTACGTTCTTCAATCAAATAAGGATGGTAAATTTTATGTTGGTTATACGAATAACCTTAAAAAAAGAATAGTTGAACATAATTTGGGAAAAGTTAAGTCGACAAGTATTAGAAGACCATTTATGTTAGTTTATTGGGAAGGATGTTTAAGTCAGAAAGATGCATTAAGAAGAGAAAAATATTTAAAAACAGCTTGGGGAAAAAGATATATAAAAAATAGAATAGGAGATTATCTCACGTGGTGAAGCAGTACCTCTTCCCTTCTAAAATCTTTGTATTGGATAAACATTCAAAGATGAAATACAGATTTCATTTACATGAGAGTGTTATTCAAAAAAAGGTAAAAGAGTCAATTAGAAAGTGCGGCATAGATAAGCAAGGTACACCACATGCTTTTAGACACAGTTTTGCTACGCATATATTAGACTCAGGTTATGATATAAGAACATTGCAAGATCTTATGGGTCATAAGAGCATTAAAACGACCATGATTTACACACATATATTGAAGTCAGTACTTGGTGTAAGGAGTCCTTTAGATTCGATTTTATAGTTAGGACGATAACACGCATGAAAACTAAGGTTATTAATAAAAAACAAAATAAACGTTGCGGGCTATTCAACTTAAGACAAATTATCCGCTCGCAGCTTAATTAATAGTTAGTTTCCCAAACAAGTTTGGCGTAAGTGCGGCAGCAAAATTAGTCGGCGTTT
>DYHC01000359.1 GCA_020724325.1 Melioribacter roseus | reverse complement strand
AGCCATAGTGATTACTCCCGTAGTATTCTTTAAAACAATATTGGATGAAAAGAACTAAACTAAACAAAAACTCCAAACGACCGATAGCGAAGCTGAAGAAAGAGGCAGACAGAAGGTTCTCAATCTTCATAAGGAAACGGGGAGGGGGAATATGTTTTACCTGCGGGCTACGAAGAGAATGGAAACTCCTCCAATGTGGACACTTCGTCAGCCGAAGCCACTCAATTACCCGATATGACGAGATTAACTGCCAGTCGCAATGCTTTGCCTGCAATGTATGGAAAAGGGGCAATATCGCAGAGTTTGCAGTAAGATTAGATGAGAAGTATGGCGAGGGGACGGCAAAGAGTTTAGTCCTCAAAAGTCGGCAGACCCATCAATTCACGGAAAAAGAGTTAGAAGAAATAATTAACAAATACAAACTAAATTAAAAATATGGATAGAGAAACTCTAAAAATTACATTTTTCGTTACGACTTTTATTGTCTTATTGGTAGTAGCTATTGCTTGGTTTACAGCATCGGCAGAAAGAGCAATTAAAAAGAATGAAGCAAAACAAAAGCAAGATTACTTTGAGTGCCTCAGTCGGGCTGGGATTGGGGTAGATGGTCAAAGTTGGTGCTATGACAAGTTCATTAAATAAAAATATGCGGGAAATAAAATTTAGAGCTTGGGATAAAGTAAACAAAATAATGCACGAGGATGCTTTTGATGCAGTGCGTAGTTTTACTTCAATGATGTATCGCCCAGAACGATTCGCTCTAATGCAATTCACTGGTCTCAAGGACAAAAATGGAAAAGAGATTTATGAGGGGGATGTGGTAGCCTTTAACAAGCAAAGAGGAGTTGTTGCAGGAGTTGTTGCAATAGACGAGGATTGGTTGGAGGTCAGTATTATAGATATAGATAATATTGAACCGATTTACGAAGATTACAAAAGTAGGATGGAAAAGTGGTATATTCTTAAAGTTATCGGCAACATTTATGATAACCCTGAATTAATTAAATAGCTAACCCTCTGGTGCTTCGGTATAGCCGGAGTTAAATGGATAAAGAGTCAGCAGCCAGAACTGGGGAGTTGAGAGGGGGATGATGAAAGGCAGCCAAGGGTATACCAGCGTTGAGATTAGTTTGCTCGCCAATCTCCTTCCCCTCCCAGCTCCTGATGATTCGTGCCTCTGTAACGAGCAGGCAGGAATCAAAGAGAGTTGGGGGTCGGGGTATCCGACAAATTTCAGAGTGTGGGAGCGGAAGAAGTAGGCGTTTGCTCTGCGAGGTGACTATACGAGTGACCCGTGGCAGACTGAAAAAGCCATAAGGCGGTTAAGCAACGCACGGTACTCGTCAAATCCTCGCCCCACATTCTGAAAGAAAAAATAATTAAAACTAAATTATGACCAACAAACCAAATAATTCGGAGGAAATTAAAATTAACAACAAAACCTACTATGGGAAAGTCAAAGCAAAATAAACAAAAAACTTGGGAAGAGAAATTAGAGATGCTTTTATCTGACAATGATTGCAATTGTTTCGTTGTGAATAAAGATTTAAAATCCTTCATCTCCGCAGAACTTCAGAGAGCCAGAAAGGAGATAAAAGATAGAGTCATTGAACTTATTGATGGTGAAGCCCCCGGTGATTTCGGAGATATGGATAAATTTGCTATCAGTATAATTAAAAAAATACGAGATGAACAGGAATTTAAAATTAAAATTGAACAAGAGATCGAGAAAGCTCGCCAGAAAGAGTTAGAAAGGATTATTGGTATATTAGAGACAAGATTATTTGATTTTGAGATAGAAAGAAGTGACCAATTAAAAAACAACAGAGAAATGTTAGCTTACCATTTTGATTCAATGATTATCGCAATACAACGAATTATTGAGGAATTAAAACAATTAAGAAATTAGGAGAATGAAAAACGAAATAGTACTTTTCGCAAGAGATGGAGAAAATGTTCACGCCCTAAAGGTTAGTGTTTGGGTTTGGTATTGCTCCTCTTGCCAAGAAAGAAACGAAGAAAAACATTACAGCAGCAGGGCAGTCCCAGGTTTTGTAAAATGTCTCAAATGCAGAAAAGAATTCCATAATAATGATTAACCCTTAAATAAAAAGATTATGAAGAAAGAATTAAAAGAAAAAATTGAGCAAATATACGCTTCTGGAGAGCTTACAATGGCAGAAGCCAAGAAAATTAAAGAAAAATTCACGCTTATTTGTAATTTTTGCAAAAATTCTGATATAGCAATCATGGTTCAGGGAGATGATGATGGATACTGCGAAACTTGCTCAAGTCCTTATGCGAGAGCAACCATAAAATGTAAGAAATGCGGTCAGGGAATAAGCATTAGAGATTAACCTTATATGAAATCTATCCTCCTCATCCTCCCACTCCTCTTTAGCTATCAGGTTGCCATAGCACAGCCGGAATATCCTCCAAAGTTTGATGTAGAGGAAGCGTTGGCTGTAATCCGAGCTTGCGAATCAGAGAATAATCCGAGAGCTTACAATCCAGCCGACCCAGTAACTGAAAGTATCGGATTGTATCAGTTCAAGACCGAAACCTTTCATCACTTCGGAGAAAGATACGGATTGCCTCACGATGATATTTGGTCGCCAGAACAACAACACGAGATTGCAAAGGCAATGATTGAGGAGGGAAGAGGAGAAGTCCACTGGAAGTTATGTTGGCAAGTGTATAAAAATTACTTAAACTAATGATTATAGCTTTTGATGTAGATGACACCCTAATAGTTCCAGTAGTTGCAACGGCTAATCCCGGCGGTTTAGATACCCCGAATTATGAAGTAATCGCCATCTATAGATTCTTTCAATCACAAGGACACCGAATGATTGTATGGAGTGGTGGAGGGATAGATTACGCAAGAATGTGGTCTAATAAATTGGGACTAAATCCCGATATGATTATTGAAAAGAGTAAAGAAAGTGCCAAAGCTCACGGTGTGGATATTTGTTTTGATGATTGTATCGTAGATTTAGCCGATAAGAATATTAGAGTAAAAAGGATTAATAATAAAATCAGTC
>DYHC01000358.1 GCA_020724325.1 Melioribacter roseus | reverse complement strand
TAATAGAACACGGATGAACACGGACTTGTCCGCCGTTCTATGGCGGATTAAACGGATAATCACGAATTAGCGTTCATTCGTGTTCTATAAGTAGCAAAACATTTCTTATTTTTAAAGAGATAATTATCAACTATTAATAAAATGAGCTTCGAAGACTTTCAGAAAAAATTTGGGATAATCGGCAAGTCAAAGGAAATCCGCGACTTAATAGATATAACAATGCAAGTCGCTCAATCGGATATTTCCGTTCTTATCACCGGGGAAAGCGGTGTTGGCAAAGAAGTATTTGCGCGTGCATTACATTATTATAGCAAGCGGTCCGGTAACGAACTAGTAAGTGTAAACTGCGGTGCTATTCCAGAAAGTCTTTTAGAAAGCGAATTATTCGGTCATAAGAAAGGTTCATTTACAGGTGCGGTAGATGATCGTAAAGGTTATTTCGAAATAGCAGACGGCGGAACACTTTTTCTTGATGAAATTGCAGAAATGGCACTTACAACTCAGGTAAAACTATTACGTGTACTCGAGACAAAAGAATTTATGCGGCTGGGCAGCGAATCGATAACAAAAGTTGATGTAAGAATAATTGCAGCAACAAACAAAGACCTTCAGAACGAAGTCGATTCAAAAAAATTCCGTAACGATCTCTATTTCCGGCTTAAAGCTGTAACGCTCAACATTCCGCCATTGCGCAAAAGACGCGGCGATATTCTTGAACTGTCAAATTATTTTTTGAAGAACTATTCTCAATTGAACAACATACCAGAACCTCGGCTGACAAAGGACGCTACCGAGCTTTTAATAAATTACAATTGGCCTGGTAATATAAGAGAATTAAAAAACGTTATAGAATCTGCTGTAGCGTTAAGCAAAACTGGTCTGCTTGATACTGATTCCTTTATTCCGCTTCTTTCATTCATGTTAAAAGATGACGAACTGCGAAATCTTCCCGTTCATATAAACCGTCCTCCGGATCTGCTTGATAGAGAAATGATTTATAGAGCGTTAATAGATATCAAAAAAGATTTGCTGGACCTAAAGCAGATTGCATTACGAAACGAACCAGATTTTACCAGCAGAAATTCAACAGAAATTAAAAGCGATGTTATTACACTTGACGAACTTGAAAAGCAAGCAATTATGAATGCTCTTAAACAGACAAAATACAACAGAAGAAAAGCCGCAAAACTTTTAAATATTAGCGAGCGGACATTGTACAGAAAGCTAAAGGAATATGAAATTGAATAGAATTAAAAATGCAATTTTATTTTTGTCAATAAATTTCTGCATCATTAATCTGTTTGCATGCAGCTATTCTTTTACCGGAGCGTCAGTTCCTCCACATCTAAAAACAATTTCCATTCCTCTATTTATTGACAGAAGCGGTTCTGGCGAATTCGATTTGAGCGACAGACTAACGCAAGGACTTACAAGAAAATTTATTGACGATAACACTTTAACAGTAGGCGATAAATTAAAATCAGATTCTATTATTGAGGGTACTGTTGTATCGCTTACCGACGCACCGGCGGTTATATCCGGCGGTGAAAACATTACTGCCAGAAGAGTAACAATTACCGTAAAAGCAGTGTACAGGGATTTGATAAAACGTCAGACAATTTTTGAACGGAGCTTTTCAAACTACGGCGATTATCCTGTTGAAGGTAATGGCGATATTATTACCGTAAGAAGAAAAGCAATTGATGTAGCAATTGACAGGATTACAGAAGATATTTTATTGGGAGTTGTTTCCAGCTGGTAATTAAGTGAATCATAACAAATAACTAACGGATCTTTAAATGGCATTTGACGAATTAGTACTCTTCGCTTACATCTTTTCCATGCTTATTCTTCTCTTTTTCAGCAGTCATGGCTTTGTAATGATGTATCTTCACTATAAATACAGAATGAATAATCCACGTGCAAAAAGTGAACACGAAGAAGAGGTTGTTACAATTCAGCTTCCGATGTATAATGAGTTTTATGTTGTGGAAAGATTAATAAATGCCGTTTGCGAAATTGAATATCCGAAAGAAAAACTTGAGATTCAGGTGCTTGATGATTCTACCGATGAAACAGTAGATGTGGTTTCGAAAATTGTAAAAGAAAAACAGGGCCTTGGATTTGACATAAAGCATATAAGACGCTCTAACAGAGAAGGATTCAAAGCCGGCGCATTAAAAGAGGGATTAATAACTGCAAAAGGAAAATTCATTGCAATTTTTGATGCGGACTTTATTCCTAAAAGCGATTTCCTAATCAATACGCTAAAATATTTCACCAGTGAGAAAGTGGGACTTGTTCAAACACGATGGGAACACCTAAACGACGATTATTCTTTACTTACAAGAATTCAGGCGCTTGCACTCGATGGTCACTTTGTAATAGAACAGACCGTTCGTAACAAAGCCGGTTTCTTTATTACATTTAACGGAACCGGCGGCGTCTGGAGAAAAGAATGTATTGAAGATGCCGGAAACTGGAAGGCAGATACTCTAACGGAAGATGTGGATCTAAGTTACCGCGCACAATTAAAAGGATGGAAATTTGTTTACCTAAGGGATTTTACTACTCCAGCAGAATTACCACTTGAAATGAACGCTCTTAAAGCTCAGCAGTTCAGATGGACTAAAGGTTATATCGAAACTGCTAAAAAAATTATTCCCCTTGTCTGGAAGTCCAACATTCCTCTGAAACTGAAAATTCATTCTACATTTCACCTTTCTAATAACATAGTGTTCCCTTTTATACTTCTTGTTGCAATTCTGAACGTGCCGCTCATCTTTATAAAAAATGCCGGACCGTACTGGAACTTCTTCAACTTCATGGCAATATTCATAATTGCTTTTATCGGTTCATTCATTTTTTATACTTACTCTCAAAAAGATGTTTACCCTAACTGGCGTAAAAAGATTGCTCTCTATCCTCTTTTTATGGCTGGAACAATGGGTCTTGCAATTAATAACACGCGCGCCGTTATTGAGGGACTTCTGAGCCGTAAAAGTGAATTTGTAAGAACGCCAAAATTCAAAGTGGTTAATAAAA
>DYHC01000357.1 GCA_020724325.1 Melioribacter roseus | reverse complement strand
TAATACTTCTTGGGTTTTTCGTTTTCTCATTTTTACACTCAGAATTGGGATTTCTTGATTTTGACGGAGACAATCATGGCGCTCATGATTACTGTCAAATTGTTAAAAATACTAACCCACATTCAAAAATATTACGGGAAGATCTGCCTAAACTTGAACTCAACAAAAATATTTGCATTCATTGTTTTGAAGAAATTGAAGCGCAAGAAACACAAACTTCTTTTGAAAGAACGGATTATCATTTAAAAGCAAAACCCTCTACTGATTTATACCTAGTTAACAACACATTTCTGATTTAACCAATCTCTTTTCATCTCGTTCCGCCAGTGGCGGACAAGGATTCCCTTTACGGGATAAGTGTATTCCATCATAAAATTATTTGGAGAAAGTATGAACAAATTTTTTGTTTTGTTCGCAATTGCAATTTTACCGCTTTGCATTTACGGACAAACTGAAATTAAAAAACTTAGTTTGAATGAAGCTGTTGAAATTGGATTAAAGAATAATCCGGAAGTAAGAAGTGCAATTGAAAACATATCAGCTTCGAAAGGAAGATTTTGGAGTGGATTATCATTACCGCAGCCGGAAGTTGGAGTGAGTTATGAATATGCACCGGTGAATAGCAGTTTAAGTAATTATAGCGAAAAAACTCTGGCAGTAAGTCAATCCTTCGAGTTTCCTTCCAATTACTTTTTGAAAGGAAGCAAATACAACAAGGAAGAAGAGATTGCAGTTTATAAACTAAACTTAACAGAGCGAAGCGTTATCAATCAAGTGAAAACCAGTTATTACAAAGTTCTAGCGAAACAATACCAGGTAAAATCTGCTGAGGAAAATCTTTTAATCTCGGAAGACTTTTTTAAAAAAGCGGAGATAAGACAGAATGTTGGAGAAGGAACTAACCTTGAAAGATTGACCGCAAAGGTTCAATACACTGAGGCGCGGAACAATCTGGAAGTTGCTAAGAACGAACTTACGACAGCATTTGCCGAACTGAATTACTCGCTTGGATATGGAAAGCAAAGTTATGATTCGAATTTCGGTTTAACCGATACGCTTGTTTTTGTTGATCACAAAATCAGTATAGAGCAAATCTACAAATCGTTGGAAGAAACAAACCCACAGATTAAAATTGCCGAATTGAAAAATGGAATTGCGTCTGTTGAAAAAGGTCTCGCATGGTCTTCTATACTGCCTAATATTAATCTGGCTTATTTCAAACAGACGCGAGATGGTAATAACGGATTTTACGGAGCTTCGTTTGGTATCTCTGTCCCTTTATGGTTTATGTTCGATCAGAGAGGAAAAATTCAGGAAGCGGCTGCAAATCAGTCGATATCTGAATCGGAACTACAATTGACAAAGAATGAGATCGCCTTAAAAATAAAAAGCGCTTTTACAGATCACGAGAATAATCTAAAGCAAGTAAAACTTTATGTGAGTGATATTCTTCCGCAAGCTGATGAAATATACCGAAGCGCATTAAAAAGTTACGATGCCGGAGAAATTACATATATAGAATTTCTGCAGGCAAAACAAACATTGATAAATGCTAAAAACAATTACATAAATGTATTATACAACTATAATCGTTCAATATTTACGCTGGAAGAAATAGTTGGAAAAAGTTTTATAAATGAATAAAGACGGAGAAAATGAGATGAAATTTCATATAAAATTCTTATTAATGCTGATAATATCTACTGCACTATTTATTGGCTGCGGTGAGAAGAAAAACGAAGAAGTAAAAGAAGAAGGCCAAGAGCACGGAAAGGAAGAAGTTGTTATTTCCGATAAAGCTATGAAGGAAATGGGAATAGAAACACAAGTAATTAAAGAGGAAATCTTAACCGGTGTAATAAAGGCAGCGGCTAAACTAATTCCAGATCAAGATTTTGAAGCGCAAGTAGGTTCGTTGGTCCAGGGAAGGGTTCATAAAGTATTTGTAAAAGAAGGTGATAACGTAAAAGCCGGACAGGTGCTTATGCAGCTTGAAGGACTTGAGATAGGCGAATTAAAAGCAGTTTATCTGAAGGCAAAATCGAACCTCGACTACTATAAGGCGGTTTATGAAAGACAAAAAACTTTGATTGAACAAAATATCGGCTCGCAAAAAGTATTGCAGGAAGCAAAAGCCGATTATGAAAAGGCGTCAGCCGAATTCAATGCCGAAGATAACAGAATACATGCTGTTGGTTTGAGCCACGAAGATGTTTTAGAGAATGGAACACATGAACATATTGGCGGAATTCTTCCGATAAAATCTCCCATTAATGGGATAGTAACTGAAAGGAATGTTGTGATAGGACAATTGGTTGAAGCAAATACTACAGCTTTTAGGATAATGAATATTTCTAATCTTTGGGCTGAAGGACAGATTTATGAGAAAGATATATCGAAACTAAGCGGCAAACCAAAAATAGAATTTACAACTTCTGCATATCCGAAAGAAAGATTTAAGGGAGAAGTTATTCTTGTCGGTCAAACTATTGACGAGCATTCACGGACAATTAAAGTAAGAGCTACATTTAACAACCCGGTCAACAGACTTAAACCGCAGATGTTTGGTGAAATGTTTATTCCTATTGGCGGAAATATAAAAGGGATAGTTGTTCCGAGCGATGCAATTGTTAAAGAAAACGGGAAAAGTTATCTGTTCACGGTTGAGAATGATTTGACCTTGCCTACCGGCAGGCATGTATTTAAAAAGCAGCTTGTTGAAATAGGAAGCGAGCTTGGCGGAAAAATTGAGATTAAAACCGGATTGAAAGAAGGAGATAAAATTGCATACAAAGGAGTATTCTTCCTAAAATCAGAATTGCTAAAAGAAACGCTTGCAGAGGAGGAATAAATGATAGAACGAATAATTAGGTTTTCGATAAAACAAAAACTGCTTGTAATCTTTGCAATCATTCTATTAATAGCCGGTGGTATTGCAGCATTCCGTATGCTGCCGATTGACGCCGTGCCGGATGTAACAAACGTGCAAGTCCAAATATTAACTTCGTCTCCAACGCTTGCGCCGGTAGAAGTTGAAAGATACATCACGTTTCCA
>DYHC01000356.1 GCA_020724325.1 Melioribacter roseus | reverse complement strand
TTTTTACCCATGGTATAGCCGAATTTGGAGTAATGGGTTGGAAGCTTTATGATAATGTCTATACTGAACGTTATATGGATACACCAATGGAAAATCCTGAAGGATATAAAGCCAGCTCCGTTTTGAACTATGTTGATAAGTACAAAGGCAGGATGTTAATTACACACGGTACTATTGATGATAATGTTCACATGCAAAATTCTATTCAGCTTATTTATGAATTGCAGAAACTGAATAAGGATTTTGAAATGATGCTGTATCCAAATCAAAGGCATGGTATTGGAATGCCGCTGGCTCAACATGCAACACGTGAGAGAGTTAAGTTCTGGTTTAAGCATTTACTTGGAAGGGAACTGGATACAACCAGGGATTAAAATAAGCACTCCTGATCGTGATCTTGTTTTTGATCATGATCAGGAGCAAGATCAAGAATTAACTATGGAATACAACGAAAATCCGAAATCGTATTATGCACCAATGCATACAGCAGAGCATCTTCTTAATGGAACAATGGATAAAATGTTTAAAAAGGGAAGAGCGTTTAGTGCGCATATAGAAAAGAAAAAATCGAAGTGCGATTATCACTTCGACAGAAATTTATTTCCCGAGGAAATTAAAAAGATTGAAGAGATAGTAAATGAGAAAATCGCTCTCGATCTTCCCGTTACCGAAAGTTTTATGAACCGGAATGATGCGCAGAATTTTTTTAATATTAGCCGCCTTCCCGAAGAAGCCGGTGATAATTTGAGAGTTATATCCATTGGTGATTATGATAAATGTTTATGCAGCGGTCCGCATGTTGAATCGACTAAAGCGATTGGCGGTTTTAGAATTATTTCAACTGATTTTAACGATGGAGTTTTGCGAATCCGGTTTAAAATTAACGAGCCGAAATAGAAATATTTGTATCTCACCATAGATTTGTTCATCCGCAGAAATTGAGCCGACAATTCCTGAAGTTGACAGGGTTCGAATTCTTGAGGCACTTGAACAACAAAGGAAATAAACAACATTTAGCAAACATTACAAAAACAAACAGAATATATGGATGAACTTGTAGAGCTGTTAAAAAAGCAGCAGAAGCGTTTCAATAAAAAGGAAAAAGATGCTTTTATAAAATTTCTTATAAGCCAATTAATTTCTAGTGGCTATGATTATGAAATAATAGAATCGAATTTTTTTGGGACAAAACATGTGGCTACTAAGTCGGATAATAATCCGTCAGTCATTTTTTTAGCACATTATGATACAGCTACTACATTGCCAATATGGGTTGAATGGTTATTAAGAGTATTCGGACACACTCGAAATTTATTAACCCTAAGCTCAATTGTTCTAATTTTTCATTTAATTTCATTGACGAATAATGCCCTGATTATTAATCTATTTTATGCTATAGCAGCAGGAAGCATATTAATTTCAATGATAATGATTGTTAACAAGAATACAATGAATGATAACACAAGCGGAGTGTTGGTTTTGTTACTATTGTTAAATAGAATTGCTAAACAAGAAGACCTAAAAAAGAAAGTTAAATTTGTCTTTACGGATAATGAAGAGAAATTTTTAGCGGGTTCTTTTCAGCTTAAGAGAAAATGGAATCAGAGGGGGTTTAATTACGGTAATCGAATAATCAGCGTTGACAGCGTTGGTAGCGGAGACAACATAATAATCTCGTATAATTTTATAAGTAAACTATCAAATGAACTTAAAACTCTTTTTAGTAGAATAGGTTACAAGGTGAAAAATATCAATATGTTCTTTATGCCATTTTCTGATGCCTATAGTTTTTGGAGGACTGGGGCAGTGAATATTAATATGATGTATCAATCAATTCTACCTGGCGGCTATTACATTAAAAATATCCACTCAAAAAGAGATAAAGTAATCAATAAAGAAAACATATCTATGTTGGTTGATGCCCTTGAGGAATATGTGAAAACTGTTTGCTAACAAGCGGTATAGTTGATTGCCGGTACAGTTCATATTTGAGCGGCACAACCTGTATCAAAAGCGTTTGTAATTTAATTAGAAAGTTTTTTGACATCGGCACCTAACCATACCAGCAACCGGTTTATGATGTAAGTGTTGAATCCCTGAATGGAAAAGAAACTTTTCCGGGCAGTTAAAAAATTTATCTGCTTAGGGAAAATTGCAGTGCCCTTATGGAAAATGAACGCGGGGTAAGAGTAAACTGAATTTACAACGCCTGGTTAATATGAGTAAAATATTAAAACGAATATTGTTGTTACGTTTTATATGATTACGTCGGACTTTGATGGAAACAAAATTCATAAACCAATACTTATTCCAAAAATAAAATTTGTTTACATATGTATAGAATTTGTAAATGAACTTGACATTCAGAAAGATGTACTCTGCATTCCTACTATTTTATTTTGCGTGAATGTATAATATCTGTTGTGTTTGCCGCTAAAATGTTCTTATCACGCATTTCGAGGCTGCTGTGCCAAGCCGCTGTTGATAGCTTTGTTTCTATCTTTAGTGTCGTTTTATGCTGTTCTTAAAATCTTTTCCATTTTTTTGCCTTTCGCCAATTCGTCCACCAGCTTGTCTAAGTACCTTACTTGTTGGGTTAGAGGATTTTCTATTTCTTCCACTCGATAGCCGCAGATTACTCCTGTTATCAGATAAGCGTTTGGGTTCAACTTTGCACTTTTAAAAAATGTTTCGAAAGTTGCGTTCTCATCAATCTGTTTTTGTATTTTCTTTTCATCGAAGCCAGTCAACCATTCAATCACTTTATGCAATTCATTTTTTGTTCTGCCTTTCTTCTCAACTTTTGAAAGATAGTGTGGGTATACCGAAGCGAATGTAATTTTTGCTATCCGCTCATCATGATTGTTTGCTTTGTTCATAGTTTCCTCTTTCTTGTTAATCTATTTTATAATCATTATTATTTATTGATGTTGCGTATACGTTCAAAAATCCCCAGCCGCCAAACACGAAGTCGAAAAAAAAATATCAAAAAAACAAGTAAATATTTTATTTACACTTAGTGTCATAGCGGCAAAAAATTTATCGCTTGCTTAACGTCGGTTATTT
>DYHC01000355.1 GCA_020724325.1 Melioribacter roseus | reverse complement strand
CATGGTTTTCGTTGTCTGTATCAAACCAATCCCTGTCTATAGCTCTATGCAAAAATGGTTGTTGCGTTTTTTCCGTGGCATCAAGCAAAATAGACAAAAGTTCCAATTTTTCTATCTCTGTCTTTAGTATCGGGTATTTTTCGCCATTATTGTCTTTTGTTCTCAATCGGTAAACTTTTTTGCTTTCCGTTAAAATCTTGTCATCATTCTCTTTCGAGTATTCACCGTTAAAATCAATAAATATAAACTTAGATTTTGTCTTGAAATTACCATTTAGGCTGTCTAGCTTGAACAGTCCTGTAAACATTTTTGCGAGCGTGTTCGACTTTCCCGAACCTGTGTTGCCGAAAATACCGATGTGTCCAGCGAAAAGTTTTTTAACCGATATAAAAATATTTTGCGTTTCTTCGTCAATTAGCGTGCCGAGATGAACCGAAAGTTCGTTTTTATCTGAAAGCTGGTGCAGTTTTTCAAACTCATCTCTTGAAAGCAGTTTACATTCGCTTCCAATAAGTGGCATTTCTTTAATACCATGTTGAAACTTGCAATCATGGTCATAAAAACCGAAAACCGAAACATTAAGAAAACGACTTATTTTTTGCTTCTCATTGGAATATTTTTTATTTACTTGGTATTTATCTTCTTCAAGGTATTCGCCCTCAACTTTGCAAATAATTTCTGTAAAACCTTTGAGGATTTTTACATAATTTGAAAGCCCGACTGATACATTTTTGATAGTCCTACCCTTAAAAAATAGGTGCGGAAGATTTTTATCTTTATTTACCTTAACAACAATGTCTTTCCCCTTGACGCTAAAAACACTTCCGATTGTAAAAACGGAATCGTTGACGAGGCGATCTTGTAAATCAAAATTATTCTTCGTCTTCATATTGGTCGGAAACATCATGATTTGAAAAAACTTTGCCGAGATATTCAGTAGCTTTTTCAAAAGAAAAACTTGGCTCTGGTGAAATTACATACAGATTAGGATTCTTCTTTTCTTCGAGCTTATCAGCCGTTTCGTCATATTGAGAATATGAGAAATAAACGACAACAAGCGTGGGGTTTGATTTCATGACCCCGTATAAAAGGTTTTTAATGTGATTATCCGCCAAAGAAAAACCAATCAAAAGCAAAATGCTATTTTCTTTTTCTAATTCCAAAGTAAACTTCCGCAACATTGAAGCGTAATTCGTATCAAGTACGGTTTCAAAATGTTTCTCTGCGTTTGGATTGATAACGGCAATTTTTTTATATCCCTCGTCAAAATCATCTCCCGTTTTTTCATCAAGATCATCGGCAATATGGCTTCCATTAGAATATAGGATTTTTTCATCTTTTGCCTGCCAAGAAACTGACCCGTGAAGTTTGATTATATTGAAAAGTGGAATGTCTGAAGTATTATCAAACTGCAAGCTCTTGTATCGTTGAATTTTGTTGAAATTGGCGACACTAAAATTTGGGTTTATTTGCCCCGCAAATCCGTCATTATACGGAATGCCTAACCGCTCACAAGAATCTTCCATGAACATATCAAAATTAGTGGTGAAAATATTCACCTGCTTATTTACGATATGCAACGATCTGCTTGAAATTGTATTCGCCCAAAATCCAAGAAAGGAGTCGTAATTTTGTTTGGTTTTAGATAATTTGGTTTTTTCGTCTTTTTCGGTTTCGAGTGATTCTTCAAGTACGGCTTTAGATTTTTTAATTAGCTTGTAATAATCCTTTTGTGCCTGTGCTTTCGTGGATTCTTCATTCATTCGATTTTCGATATCGAGTAGGGTCGTAAGATAATCAAGCGAACAACCTGAACCAATAAGCAGATTGATATGTCCGCTTTGTATAATCTCTTTTAATTCTTTGTTATCAATTTTTTTCATAGCATTTTTGGTTACCAATTTTCGGAAGAATAATTTTTTGTTACTTCTTATCTTCATAACTTGATCAATTACACATCCCATTCTTTTGATATTTTGGAATCAAGCGTTTTCTGCAACTCCTCAATTTTGGTCTTATAGCCATTTAATTCTGTGATCAATTTGTTCTGGCCTTCAATCTTTGGCAATTCAATCTCCATAGCTAAAAACTTTTCTTCGTTCAAGTATTTTCGGTTTGTAACCCCAGAGCTTGCGTCTTTACAAATTGAATAGAATTTTTTAGAAGAGAGTAGATAAGACAAGTAGTCTTTGTTTACAAAATTTTCATTTATATCAAACGCCCAAAAGTTTCCAGTAATAATCGCCCCGTCTAATTCCTCTGGCACTATCCCAAACGCACCATTTCTAGCGTCAATTTTTGAAAGAAGAAGCTGACCTTTTTTAATGAGGAATTGTTTTTTCGTATTTATCTTTGACCCTATTTCTTCATCTCTTATTGAAAGTCCTTTTCCATAAAGTTTAATAGTCGCCCTTTTGTACACGACATCACTTTCAATGTTTATTGGCTTTTTATTGCGTATTAAAAGTTTGCTTAGTGGCAAATGATTTTTCGATTTTTTGTCGCCATTCTTTTTATACCTATCACCAACAAGAATGTAATAGTTATTTTTTATATCTTCTTTTTCAACCAATAGCGCTTTGCTGTCGTCAATTTGTTTGCCTCTTGTGTAATTTTTTAACAATTCTAAGGCAGAAGGCAGATCATTTTCCTTTATTGGGTTTCTAGTATTTCCGAGGCTAAAACCGTCATTGTTAATATTTACAAATAAAATTTTATTTGTTTTTTGGGCGACTTTTTTATCCAAAAACAAAATGCTTGTTTCCGCGTTTGAATATGGGTTAAAAACCCCGCCAGGCAAAGAGACGACTGCCCAAAGTAAATCACTATCAATAAGATTTTTTCGTATTTTTACATAACCAGAATCGTCTTTAAAAACTACGCCAACGGGAACAACAATACCAGAGCGACCTGAAATATTTAAATGATTGACAATATAATCAACAAACAGGACTTCTGTTCTTTTTACGCTTACATTAAATCTCGAATGAGGACTAACCCCGCCTTTTGGTGTTGTGAAAGGAGGGTTTGCCATTATAACATCAAAAGTTTCGTCCCAACGCTTTTCGCTTGTCAG
>DYHC01000354.1 GCA_020724325.1 Melioribacter roseus | reverse complement strand
GTTCTGTGTTGTAATCTGTAAAACCACGGACTGATCCGGCTCAAGTGATTGCAGCGGCAAATTTGGCTGCGGCACTAATTCAGCATCATCACCTATCGAATCAAAATTAGCATCGTGGAATAACCTTAATTCGAAATTCTCTGCTTTTAATCTTCCTAAATTTTTAATCGAAACGTTAAGTGTTAAACTTGAACCCGGCTCTACATAAGTTTTATTGCTAATGAAAGAAAGTATTGAGAGATCGAAATCTTTTGGTGAAATTGAATTCACTTTGCCTGGGGTAGACTTATTTTTACTGACTGATGAACCCCAGTTGTTTGCATCCAGACTTGAAAAGACAGCCGATTTTCTTTCGAGCGATTTACCACCGGTATTTCCGCCCCATGAAGGGTTATACTTTGTGCTGTCGATCGTCCTTGAGTAAAGATCGCGCAATATTACATCGTCGCCGCTATTATTTAATGAAGGTAATGATCTGATTAACAATTTGGTTGTAATATTATGAATAGTACTTATAGTAGATTCTTTGCTTATAACAAGGTATTCTTTTGGCAATAACAAATAATCGCTGCTGGCGATTACAACCATAGCTGAGTTATCGCCAAGACGCCAGTTTCTTAAATTAATTGTCCGGGCAGATGGATTGTACAATTCTATCCATTCAGGTTCATCGCCGGTAGGGGCATACATTATCTCGTTTATCACAATTTCATTATATGCTGTAATCTTATCTGCAACTGTAATTTTCTTTACTGTTTTATTGTTGGCGGGTTTTTCATCCGGTGTATAAGTAACTTGCCCAATAAAAATATAATCCCCCGGGTTGTTTGGAAAATATGATTTAGTGATAATGATTGAATCACCTACTGCCAGGTTATTATAATTCGCTGTAAAAATATTTTCGTTCTGCTGACCGGTTGAATCGGCATTGATATCGTAAAATATTTCAACAATAAAATTATTGACGGTTACGCGTCCTAAATTTTTTACAACAAAAGTAATAAACAGGGAATCTTGTGAAGTGCTAATTACCGGTAGATATTTATCGAATCGAATACTCAAATCATATTCGGTAGGTGATACAGAATTTTTCTTACCTGGAGAGCCATTTAATAATGTTGAATTTGCCCAATTTGATGCGGCATTGTCTTTATTGAGAATAATTTTTTCGTCTGAAATTCCAGCCGGGTTATTAGCAGAATAGGTATAAGTATCAATTGTTTGACCGGCGGCGTTAATTAAATACACTTCTCTACTTGTTTCATTTGCCATTCCTGTAGAGCCAAAGTTATTGCCGCTAGTTTTCATTACAATAGTACCGGCTGGTATAAGATTTTTGTAAAGACCGTTTGTCCAGTCATAGTTCCCCTGAATTATCACTGCAAACTTGCCCGGGGCAAGAAGTGTTCCGCCGCCAACAGCAACAAAATTATTATTAGATGAAGTATGGTACTTGAATTTGTAATTTGATATATCGATTGTTTCGATTGTTGATGTGTTGTAAATCTCTACAAATTCTCCGTTGGTTTCCAGAGGACGAAACATTACTTCAGAAAATGTTAAAGCTTGCCCCATTTGGGAAAAGAGATTTGTGATTGGGTAGACAAGAATAATTAGTACACGAATTAATGTTGGAGCAAAAAATTTCATTGTAAAATGACTTTTTACAAAAGCTTACTAAAAATAAAGAATACCAGGACAAAATGATATTAAGAATTTTTGATTTAAAATTGATTAAAAAATGATTAGGTTGTAATTAACAGAATTACATACTTAAGTATTTCATACGAGAATTAGTTAGTAAATAAATTCCTTTTCTGAATTCTAACCCCAGTACCGTGTGACTGGCATGCCGGAGGCGTAAGCAAAATGAACAACAATCACATCCCTGATCAACCGAGCAAAAATAGAAAGACAAAAGAGTTTGTGGCGCATGTAAAACAAAACCCTGACAATACTTGGGAAAAACATTTTCTAAAGGAACATCTTAATGGAGTTGCAAATAAATCCGGTGAATTTGCTTCGGAATTTGGAAATAGAGATTGGGGTGAAGTTTTAGGATACTGGCATGACCTCGGCAAGTTTCTTGCCTGGCAAAATTATATCCGTCGAGAAACTGGTTTTGATTCCGACGCACATATCGAAGGAAAAAATAACAGACCTAACCATAGCACTGCAGGTGCTGTATTATCATTCGATAAACTTAAGAACCCGGCTGTTTCTAGATTAATTGCTTATGGCATTGCCGGGCATCATGCAGGGTTACCGGATGCCGAAGCACCTTCTATTGGCGATGCTCTGGATACCCGCATATTTAAAAATCCTTTCAATCCCAGTCTCGATGCAGATGAGATTAGCATCATAAAACAAATAAATGAGGCGAAAGAGTTTTTAGATAAAGAATTTCCAAGATCGGCACCGCTTAATATTTCTAAAAAAGAAGATTCTGAAAAATCTAAAGAGCATTTTCACCTGTGGGTAAGAATGTTGTTTTCATGTCTTGTAGATGCAGATTTTCTTGATACTGAAAAATTTATGGACCCCGAACAACATTCCGAAAGAGGAAATTATTTATCAATGATAGAGCTTAAGGAACGTTTCGATAAATATATAAAAGAGAAAAAATCAGATTCCCCGTTAAATAAAAAAAGAAATCAAATTCTTGAACAATGCCGAAGCAAAGCAAAATTAAAACCGGGATTCTTTTCATTAACAGTTCCTACCGGGGGCGGTAAAACTCTCTCATCGATGGGATTTGCACTCGAACATGCAATACTGCATAACAAAAAAAGAATAATAACTGCTATTCCTTACACAAGTATAATTGAACAAACGGCAAAAGTTTTTAAGTACGGAACCGATAACGACGATGAAATTGAAGACCGAATAAAAACCGATAATGTTCTTTTCGGCGAAGAACAGGTTATTGAACATCATAGCAATCTTGACCCCGAAAAAGAAACAAGTAAGAACCGTCTTGCATCCGAGAATTGGGACGCACCTATAATTGTAACAACAAATGTACAGTTGTTCGAATCTTTATTTGAAAGCAAATCATCTTCATGCAGAAAACTCCATAACATTGTGAA